>NZ_NFIE01000006.1:0-120686 GCF_002161605.1 [Collinsella] massiliensis
GACCCGCTCAGCGGCTTCGACACGGGCACGCCCTCGGGCTGGATGGCCACCAACGCCCTCATGGCCGCCTCCGACCCGCGCTTCTCCGCCGGCTTCTGGGAGGCCGTGGACGCCCGCGGCGGGCTCAGGCGGGGGTAGGGGCGCGGCGCGCCTTACCGAACATAGCACGGAACACTGCGTTGAGGTGCCAGGTTTCCTGGACATAACCTGGACAGTAATGACATCTTGTCCAGAACAGTTTCCAGATAGCGACGAGGTACTGAAGTGCGGTGCGCTTGATGGGGTGCACTTGGGTGGCGAAGGCGTAAACGTTGAGTTCAAGTGCTACGGTGCTCGGCAGGGTGTATTCGGTCATGCCCTATTGAATGGCTCGGTCGCATCGTTTTCTGTGCGTTTTACGCGCCTGCCCTTACTGCATGGGGGCGTGACTCGTGCGTCAAAATCGTCGCAGAGTTGGATGTGTCTGCCGTGGTGCAAGATCCTGTCGATGACGGCGACTGTCATCTGGCCGCTGCTGAATACCGCTTTCAACCCAGGATAAGACACACGCGGCGATGGCTCTCGATGCTATGGTGGCAAGATGCGAGATTCCCGGAATTTCTTCCAGCTTGCGATGTGGGTAGCGTGCTTGTCAAGGCAAGGTGTAGGGGTTCTCTTGACAAGTTTCTGATGGACGCCAGCGGGGCGCGCTTCGCGTTTCGCGACGAATTCGACTGCGCGTCCTTTGGTGTGATTGGCTCGCTTGACCACAATCGATTCTTACGAAGGGGCATTGTGTTTCCGTGAACGTAAAGCTCAGGTGGTAGGCGAGATTTTCAAGGACAACCAGTTCGACATTGCAATCTTTGGATACGTAGTCTGCCATGAGAGGCTCGTGAAACTCGGCGACCTCGGTTACCGGATCGAAGAGTCGCTCGCGGTCGGTAAGGTGGGGCCTGGCGATATGCTTGCGTTGAAATCTGAAAAAGATGGCATTGCATAATTCGAAAGAAGGACCGCTCATTTTCGAAAGGGAAGATTGACCAAACATAGAAGCCTCAATGAGTTTAAACCTAGAACACGTGCAGTATAAGATTAAATTCTGTAGAATATCTACAGAATTTAATCTTATACTCAATATACTATTCATTGAATCTGGTCATTCTTATTCGAAGGGTTGGCTGCTATGATTCTTAATTTCTCGTTCAAAAACTTTCAAAGCTTTGCAGAAGTTCAGCAGTTTTCGATGGAACGAGAGAAACGCGATATTAGCGATAATCAGGCGTGGATTCGACCAGATATTTCTGCCGTGACCGCCATTTATGGACCTAATGCATCGGGAAAGTCAACTTTTCTTGAGGCTTTTAATTTCGTTTCCCGTTTTGTGAGGCTTAGCGACAGGGAAGGTGACGCGTTCAGCGCGATAAGCCATTTTGAGCCTTTTCTTCTAGATGAACAGCTCTGTCATCAGCCCACTGATTTTCTTATTGAGTTCATTGTGCCAGAAGGGGAAAAATATGTTTACTCATTTACTCTAACGTCAGATGAGATTTTGGAAGAGGAACTCATTGCATATTTCTCAAATCAGCCTACAAAGCTTTTTTCCAGATTTAGCGTAGATGGTGACCAGCACATAGAATTCGGCTCCTCGCTCAAAGGGCCAAAAAGGCTGCTATGGGATATTACCAGGCGTAACGCCCTTTTTCTCTCAGTCGCGGGGTCACGTGGTAAAAATGAAAAGCTCAGTAACGCATATAGATTTCTAACAAGGGACATCGTTGTCCCCGCTTTAACCAGGCGTACCGGATTATTCCGTCTTTACAATCAAAACCAAAATGTCAATCAATCGAACATTGCTGAGTTTCTTAGACATGCAGATTTCGGCATTGAGGGTTTCGAAGTTCAAACACGGCTTGTTGAAAATGAGAGCCTTCACTTCGTGGAATCAGGTGATGTTCCGCATCCCGACCCTGGCGCGCATCGCGAGAGGAAAGAAGTATACTTCCTGCATAAAGGTCCGAAAGGAAATGTCAAGCTTTCCTCGAATCAGGAATCAGAGGGCACGTTGATGGCCCTTTCGTTCTATGCTGAAGCACTAGGTTGTCTCGAGCGTGGTAGGACCATGTTGATAGACGAGCTTGACATGAGCCTACACCCTACTCTGGTGAGAGAGTTTGTCGCTCTCTTTGCAAATCCAGAAACAAATCCGAATCAGGCGCAGCTAATCTTTACCACTCACGACGTTTCGCTTATTTCCGTCTCTCAAGGACCTATGCGTGTCCTTGATCGCGATCAAGTTTGGTTTTGTGAAAAAGATGATTTTGGTAGAACGGAACTCATTCCTGCAACGGATTACAGTCCGCGCCGTGAGGAGAACCTTGGCAGAAACTATCTGAATGGGGTATATGGCGCTCTTCCACGTCCTTCTTTTCAGAGCTTAACGTCTAATCTTGTTAAGAAAGATTATGCAGAATGAGAGGGGCGGGGCAATGGGCAGGCAGATGAAAAAACTTAGCAAGGGGCGACCTCACAAAAAGCGTTTGCGAAACAAAAGAGTACTCATTGCTTGCAACGCAGAAATCACAGAGCCTCACTATTTTTCTATGTTAAGCGAAAGCCCAGAGTTTTCACATTGCAGTATGACTATTGATACCAAGCAGAAGCGTAGAGACCCGCTTACGCTTGTTCGAGCAGTCAAAACATATCTAGATATTGATGCAAAAGATGCGAAGAAGGAGGGTTTCGAGCCGTATTATCGAGTGTGGGCGGTTGCGGATACGGATGACCATACTGTTAAGCTTGACGAGGCTCAAAGAGAGATAAAGGCTAGCAAAGCAACACTGATACTCAGTAATCCGTGTTTTGAGGTCTGGCTATTAGACCATGTGTGCGTCTGCCCAAGTTCATGTGCCGAAACCAAGGCGTGTGAGAGGCTTGCTTGCCAAAAGGGTCTTGTCATCCCAACGGGCAGCAATAGGAAAGCTTCCCGTTCGCGTCAAAAAGAGATTAGCTTAACAATGATAGAAGGAAAGCTGCATACAGCGCTAAAAAATGCGGAGTTTCACAATACGGAAGAGAAGGGCCTAATCCGAAAAAGTAATCCAGGAAATACTGGTGGGTATGCCGTATGGACGGATATTCCTAAGCTGGTAAAAGAGCTACTGCTGATTAATGGTGATAGTGGAATCGGTTAGGTGAGAGAGGTAAATGCTGAACGTTTCCAGCTATAGAATCTGCCCGAGCAAGCTGACACGAGTGGCATTACATCGAATTCGGGTGCGAGCTTTCCCATTTTAGGTCGTCCAACACCGCCCTGACCAGGATGTTCTCGGTCATGGCGGCCTCGTAGGCAGCCCTCTCCTCGGCGTTCGCGGTGGGCCCATCCCTGTTCGTCTCCTTGTAGACAATTCTACCTGCCCGGCGCTCGTGCGGGACGCGGCTCGCGGCCGACCTCGACACTGCCATCACGAAGGTTTCGACCAGTGTGTTGCCCCCCCCCTCACACATACGGGAGCAACCTCGTCAGGGCATACAGCGAGCTCGTCGGCTTCTGTGAGAAGTGGCTGCCGGACTCCTTCGTGCTCGACGGGGGGCAGCGCAAGAGCGCGCGCGATGTCATCGCCCGCGAGCTCGTGTGCAACTGTCTCATCCATCGGGAGTTCGTCAGCCCGCACATCGCCCGCATCACCATCGATGGGGAGGGCATCCGCACGAGCAACGCGAGCCGCGCGCTCTTCGCCGGTCCCGTGACGCTCGAGAGCCTCGACCCCACGCCCAAGAACCCCATCATCGCTAACTTCTTCACCCAGATGGGACGTTCTGAGGAGCTGGGGAGCGGGACGAGGAACCTCTACAAGTTCTCGAGGCTCTACACGGGAAAGGATCCCGTCTTGAAGGACGGTGACCAGTTCACCGCGTTCGTGCCGGCACCGTCTGTTATGGGGAGTGCAACGGATGGTGAAGGCGACCGAGGTGTTGCAGGGGGCGCGAAGGGAAGCGGGGCTGCTCGCGGATTCGGAAAGAACCGTACCCGTACGGAGGTCGAGCGCGTGGTCGATGACCTCATTGCTTGCTATGACTCTTTCCCCGCCTCGGCTGTTAGCGAGCGGGTTACGAGTGTAGGCGAGAGGACAGTGAGGCGCTACCTTGCCGACATGGTGGGGGAAGGCAAGCTCATTTGTGTCCCGCGTGGTAGGTCGACGATGTATCGGGTTGGCGATCCTTCCGACAGCTCCAATGCTGATTGCTGAGTTCGGCCTTGTTGGAGACGCCTGCTAAATCTCTGTACCGAACATATGCTCCTTGCGCTATCTGAGGGCTTCCTTCAGCATGGGCAGTCGGCTTGAAGTCGCTCTGTTTCATGCTCCAGGCTCCTTTCCCATGTGTCGCTCACAGCCCCGAAGCGCTTTACTGATGAACTTACCGGGCAAGCCGCCGAGCCGCAAGGCACCATTCAGTGCATCAAGTTTTATAAGACGGTTTAGGAGACGAAGCGTTCCAAGCAGAGCCTTCGTTCTTTATTGGAAAGCTCTTCTTTTTCGTTCGTAGTATACGGCTCGGTTCTCGTAATGCCTTTCGCAGCATTATACTTTTCATAGAAGCCATCGCCGGAATACTTCTTGTTTTTATAGGTCACTATGGAAGGCAGCAGGGGATAGCCCTGCGCCGAGCATGCATCGGCGATGTGCCCCAACGGTTTGCCGAGTGCACGCCAGTGAATCCTGAGCCCCTTTCCATGGCTGGAGACCTGGACTTTCTCCTCTGCACTATCATGGATATAATGCGCGAACTCTCCGTAGCTGATGGGTTCCCCCTTCCGCTCCCTGAGCACATTCACAAGGTGCTGAGCGATCAATTGCTCATCATCGGATAAACTGTTGAACACAAGCATAAGAGCCTCCGTTTCTAGTTTGATTACCAAACTGCTACGTAACTAATATAGGTGCGACGCCGTGCGCTTATCGATGTGGCTCCTTCAGGGGGTGGGTTCTTTTTGGCTGGATTATGACTGGTGTTCTATTCGGTCACACTTTTGTCCTATAAGCCAACAATCCTCCTGGACCAGAAAAGAAGTCTAGGAGGATTGTGCCGAAACGCTCTTAGAAGCGTGACCAATCGAAAGACGTTACGATTGCATTACCGCAAAACGGACAGATATTTCGTCCGGCTTTGACATGAACCGTGTTATCGCAGTGTGGACAGGCGATATTGACGCCTGCTTGCGGAAGTTGGCGCTTTACGGAGCGTTTCATATCGCGCTCGATGTCTCGCATGAAGCGTTTCATGTCGGACTTTTTTGTGATGTCGTATTTTCGTGTCATGGGTACTCCCTTCAGGATGCTTATTAATAAGAACGAACGTTCGTCTCTTGAATCATATCAGAGTCGAAAAACAGAAACGCTATATATGCTATTAATCTGCAAACGGTAACACAATATATAGTATTTAGATGGGTTGTTTATTATGAGACTTACAAGTGGAGGGCACCTTGATAAGGGGTTTTTATCATTATCGCTAGCGTCATATATTGGGATCAGTCTAGTAATGAACGACGAGGAATGCCGTTCATATCCTCTAGGGATAAAGGATGGCTTTCAAGGCACTTAAAGCTTATGCAGCTTGCGATCATATCTTGAACGTTTTTGACGGTGCACTAAAGAAAAAAGTAAGGCCAGACGACACGAGCTCCACGGCACCTTCGACGAACGTATCCTCGTTTAGGTTGAGCATATTCAACGCTCGCGATATGACGCTTGCGAGCCCGCGCCGGCTCTTTAAGCATAGCGTACCTGAGTTTCTCATGTTCAAAGGGTTTATGTTATGCGTCACGGGAGGCTCTTAGGCGTCGTCTGCATACTACTGCACTCTGTCTGCTCCTGAGCGTTCTACTGGTGTTCACGCTTATCTCATACATATTCATTTGGGTGAACGAGCCCAGCGTACTGAAGGCGTGTCCATCATTGAGGATGCTCCGATTGGAGCGAGTGGGGGAGTGAGCCGAGCTAGGCCTGAGGTGGTGAGGCTCCGGTTTGGATCGGCAAAACCTATTTGGACGATTCTGGGAAGGTCAGTTCGCAATTCCTGAACTCGACGGGCTTATGTGGTTTTACGTAGAGCGCAGCCTGAAGTCGTCGTGCCGATGCACGTAGTCTGACAGCTTGGTCTGGAGGTTGTGAAGGTCTCTCTCACGACTCTTCTCATTGGACGTTACGACGGGCTCGGATGTAGCCTTTCTCCAGTCCAATCGAAACTAGGCAACTCGAATCATTCCGGGGCGAGTGGTGTCCCCGTTCTATCTAAATGCTATTCCGCTGTCGGCGTGTGCGGGAGATTGTACGTTTCTTTGATTGATCAAATGGATGCTCGAGGGTTTTCCGGAAAATAGGTGCACGTGACATTTGGCGCAGAGCCTCTTCCTGTAATGCATCGATTTCATGTTGAATCGATTTTTTCGATTCAATGAGGTAGACTGTCAATTGTCTTCGAGGCAAGGAGGATACATGCTTATCAAGCTTTCTTGCAAGAATTTTCGCTCTATCGGATCTGAGCCCATAGCGCTCGACATGATTGCCTCTACAAAAATCAAAATGCACGAGAATCATATGCGTCCTCTTGGTAACAACGCATATGCTCTACGCAATGCTGCAATTTATGGTGGAAATGCCGCCGGCAAGAGCAATATCATCCGCATTCTTTCTCTCATGCAAGCTGCAGTTATGAATGGCTTTATTCCTCAGATGGCCTCTCAGGAATTTTGCCGGGCTGGATCTGGATTTGAAAATCATGAATCGGTCTTTGAGCTTCAGTTTGAAAAAGATGGGCAAGTTTTTGATTACGGTTTTAGTTGCATATTGAATAAACTCAGTGTCCAATCCGAATGGCTCTATGATTTGGGTGATGCGCCTCGGTTGCTGTTTGAGCGTTTTGCAAACGGATCTGTTTCACTTGGGGACGATTTAGGCGCTGGCTATAATGAGCAAGAAGAGACACGTCTTAGCATCTACACTTCAGATTTCACAGGCCAGGCAAAACAAAACCCTTCGCTCCTGTTTCTCAGCGCCATTGGGCGTGGTAAGTCTTTTGAGTCCGGCACCCGATTGGAGAGCTTTGCCCGAGCGTTCAACTGGTTTGCCGAGAATCTCCTCATTTTGGTGGCAGGACAGCCCTCTCCCACATCAGACTTTTATCGTGATGATACAACGCTTGACCAGGTAGCCGAAGTACTCGCCTCCTTCGATACCGGTGTTTCCGCACTAGCCAAGCGGTTCATCAGTCTTGACGAACTTAACAAGCGCCTTGACCCCAGCCTACTCGCGATGATTCGCAATCTTATGACGCAAAGCACGCAAAATAACTTAAAAAACAGCTATCTCATTACCGCTCGAACTGGTAAAGAGTTTGTGGGCATAGAGTCAAGTGGAGGTTCTGAACCGCAGGCTTCCCTCCTTGAAATCCAGCACAGCGGATCCAGGTCGCTTTTTGATTTTGGGGACGAATCGGACGGAACGCAGCGCCTTTTTGATTTCATGGATATCCTTTTCTCAAAAAAGGCTGATGCCACCTTTGTGGTCGACGAGATTGATCGCAGTCTCCATCCTATGCTGACGCAGCAGCTTATTGATCTTTTTAATAAATCTCATGTCAACGATACCTGTCAGCTTGTGTTCACAACGCACGAGAGCGCGATTATGTCGTTTGACTACCTGCGTAAAGACGAAATTTGGTTTATTGATAGAAATGAGATCGGGACTTCGCATCTTTATTCTCTTGACGATTTTGCCCAAGTTGGAAAGGTGCGGACCGATTCGCGTATCGACAAGCAATATTTGGAGGGTCGATACGGCGGCGTGCCATGCTTGTCTTCTGTCCGCGCGCTCGCAGCACTTAATCAGAAAGAGGCGTGACGGTATGCCACCTTTGATTGCGCTAGATACTTGGAACGAGCGGACGCCTCGTCCCGAGCGCAGCCCAAAGGCGATTTGTTTTATTATCGCAGAGGGTGCGAATAGCGAACTCTGGTATTTTACGGAGCTTGCGTTGCATTTGGCAAAGCAAAATATTCCCGAGCTCATCGAGTTAAAGCCGATTGAGCGAACAGATGATGATCAGAACAAGTCCCACCCTCATGCCTTGCTCGAACAAGCTGAGAGCATTCGGGAAGGCAAATTCGGTTTCAATAAAGATACCGACCGAATCGTTGCTGTTTTCGACGTTGATATCTACAAGGGAAACAACGATCAGTATCAAAAAGATTTGCAATCGTTTTCCGGCATGGCTGAAGTGGCCGTGACCAATCCAAGTTTCGAGTTATACCTTCTGCTTCATAAAGAGGATGCATATAAAACGTATATCGAACCGTATAGGGAAAAAATCTTAAAGAACGCCTACGTAGAAGGAACTCACAGAAGATTTATCAGCAGACACGCCAACGACGTGCTTGGCATAAACGTAAAGTCGAATAAGCGTGTCGCGGGGTTTGCCCACCGCTTTGGGTGCGCTATTAAAGAGGAGCGTCATCTAAACCAAGATCCAGCGACAGCCATGGGTCGGCTTACGAGCAATATAGGAAAAGTCATTAAGGAAGTTATAGAAGTGGGAAGAATCCAGCGATAGGTTGTTCGAACTCCGGCAGAGCACCCTGCTCTGTTTCAGCGCGATGTTCTTTGCGCATGCCGTGTGAGCTTTTGCAATGATTGACAATCTGTCTAGGTAATTAAACCAACTGTGCCCAGCTGTCAGCTGGGCACAGTCTGCTGAGCGCGGTCTGTCGACCGTCTTGTTGCAAGTTTATCATGGAGTCCAGTTGCCCTGCTGCCGAAGACTGATAGGTCGCGAAAAGTGACGTAGGGTTATTTCCTGGAGACACAGTCTCGACTGGTATCCTTTACAGCTCTGCTGATGGGCTCGTGCAGATCATATTTCAGGGATTCCTCATTTAACGTTACGATTGGCTTGGGCGCGGCCTGCCTCCAGCATGCTTCTTGTCTCGGAAACTCGGATTATGCCGCGCAAGGCCCTCCTTCCTATCCGGACGCTATTTCGTCGTTAGAGTGCACAAGAACTAGTACGCTATCCGCTTGAGTACTGTACAACTCTCTGCGTAATTTGTCGGCTGGACTGCATTCAAATTGAGAGGACGTGACTCGTTTACGCATAGCATTGCGAGATTCTCCATCGTGCCGCATTGAGAAAGCTTGAGTTTTCAAACTGGTCGATAACCTCTTTTGGAAGTCCCAAACGTTTCATAAGGATGATATAGGCAATAACTATCTGCGCGTTGTAGTGATTAATTTGTAAGTGGGGATCTGCCGAGCCGTTCTTTCCGTGTGCCCCATTGGTTCTGAGAGCATGTTGCTCCTCTTTAAATCGTTTCCAATTCGGGATGAGCCTGCTGCTCCAAGGAAGACTTTCTTCGTATGCCTCATTGAGCAGCTGGCTATATGAGGGCTTTTGAAGTAATCCGAGCAAACCGTTAACTCGATCTTTTATCTGCTCGTCCGCTGCGTTAATCATTGGCTTTATAAGTTGAGCGAAAGTCTCCTTGTCGTAGATATCTGCTCGATCCGCCCTCATGAGCGCTTCAAGCATTGTTGTCGCCGATAGAAGTTTTAGATCAATTGGCATGTTCCATGCACCCAGCAGGGACGTTAGCATATTTGCTGCATGGTGTTTATCGCCGCTGAGTTGAAACCAATTATCTGCTAATGCTGCCAATCCATATGAGCCCAGCGAAGAAAAGGCTAGCGGCGGTAAATTGAGTAGTCTTGGCTGCTCGATTGTGTTAGCAGAGCTTCGGTAGACGTTAACCCACTGTTCGTCATGGCGATATTGGATCTGCGCGCGGGAAATCGCTGGGTAAAAGCCAAAGCAAAACGCAAACAAAGACCGTATCCGCCATATAGAACCTTGCCAGATTTCTTCAAGAGGCATGCCGCTTGAGTAATTGATATTAACTTGGCAATGCGATTTAGCGGTTGTTTTGCCTGGGGAAAAGTTTGAGTTATCGAAATCAAGCAGTATTTGAGCGCGCATTATTGGGGACTCGAAAAGCTTAACCGCTGCACCCCTGTTGTCATGATACGTCCCATCACCCATTAATTCAAAGCGGTTAAACCTCATCCAGTCGTTAAGCCGTTGAACTTCAAATCGTACAGAGGTCACGGGCGCTTCTGGCTCGAACCGATTGTGAGCAGCTAGGACGATTGGAGCGGAAAGCATTTCGCTGGATTTTGAAGAGAGGGAGATGCTGGATTTAATGGATAGTGCATCGCAGAGCACGAGATGAGTTCCGTCGTCGGATCTGCCAAAAAGATAGTTATAGTGAGCTCCGCTAAGACCGTGTGGGCTTGATCCTGTTGCGCTGAGCGAACGAGAGATGCTCAAATTACCGGAAGGTATCTCAAGGCAGGCGCCATCAGTCGTTGAAAAGCGGCAAGTCCCTCTACACCTGAACGTCTTTTCTTCAAGTGCGTGCCAACTTATATCCCATTGGCCGTCCCATTCCGTCGTTTGCATTGCATTCCTAAAAAGAGAGTTCTGGTCACGTGCCGGTTCGGATTTCCGTAGAACAATGATACTGTCTCAGAGTCCCTCTTTACCCCGTCAGAGCGTAGACAACGCGCAATACTTGCCGCTCCTAGCGTCTTGTGCGCCGCCCCTGCACCACCGCAACAGCCCTTCCAAACACCGCCTGCGTCGCCCGCACCACGGTGGTATCCACAACCGAGGCAACTGCAAGCGCCAGCGCCCACGCGCCAACGACCATGACAATCCACCACATAAGGCGCAGGGGAGCGGCAAGCGCGGCAACGCCGCCGCCGAGCACCATGTCGTAGATGAAAGGCGCTACCAGGGCGATGGTCGTGTACTGCAGCAGGTAGATCGCAAACGACCTGCGACCCGTCCACTCGAACACCTTCTGCAGCCGTGGACTTCGAACCTCGATTTTTCGAAGATGAGCAGTACCGCGATGGACACATCGGAAAGCTACCAGCGCGATCGCGTCGAGATCGAACGGCTAGCGTATAAAACTTGAAAGAAAAAATGTGTGCTCTTTCCTGAAAGCAAGATTTGATCAAACACAAACTGGGTGAGGATTCGCTCGGTATCGGGGATCTCGGCTTCGAGGAGTTTGGAGCGAACATTATGGAGGATTTCGTCGGGAAGGTGGCGTAGAGCTTTTATATGAGAGTCGTGGGACAAGCAAAACGATTATTATCGTCATACGCCATGTTTATGTCGTTCTAATCAATGATGTGGCGAGAGTGTTCCCGTAGAAAATCGATATAGTGTTGAATATTTTGTACTAATAGTACAAAATATGTTTAAGAGAAAGGAGAGCTGGTGTCAGATGAGCGTGTTTTTGACTTGTCTCACATTAATAAACCTTACGAAGAAGTCTCCAAATATCTGAAGAAGATTAAGCGACATGCATCTCAAGGGGATTTCAAGATTTCTGAGCGCGAGGACAAGAATCTTCCGTTTATGCGGGTCTACAACTTGGCAGGTAATAAAAAGAAATGTGCCGAAATGATCTGCAGCCTTGATCCTACGGATTATGTCCATACGGTATCCAGCAGAATGAAGGGGAATGAAGGACAGGAGCTATTCGTCTTTTGTCGCAAGCACGCTCTATACAAACTTATGGCTAATTCTGCAGACGAAATATGGGTTTACTACAAGTTTGACGTTGTCAGCGATTCGTTCACCGTTGTAGTGTCGTTTCACGAGGCTGAGCACGAACCAGAGTTTCCTTTCCAGTAGATATAGATTGGGGGAGAGGGTTATGGACGAGAAATGCATGGCCAAGGCATATTGCGAGCAGTGTCGAGACTTCGTTGATGTTGAAATCGTTGCAGCTGAAGAAATAACCATGCTCGATGGGGTGCCGTATGCCTATCCGGTGCATTACGGCGTTTGCAGGCATTGTGGCGGTAAAGCAACCCCAGATGAAATACTCCAAGAGAATCAGAGGGCGTTCATTGATGCGGTGAGGGCTCATAACGGGATAGTATCTCAGCGCGTGATCGCTAACATCCCGAAGCGCTATTGCATTGGGAAGAGGCCTCTTTCAAAGGTACTTGGCTGGGGAGAGCAGACGTATTCGCGGTTCCTCGACGGAGATGTTCCTAGCAGGTATTATTCCGACATAATTGAGCGCATTGGAAGGAGCCCCTTGGCGTATCTTCTTGTGTTGCATAGCAATAAAGAGGCGTTGAGCAAGGTGGCATTTGAGAAGAGCAAGCGGGCATCTCTTCAGTTCTTGATGTCGGCTGGGAGTATGATTGAACGAGTTGCCGCATATATCTTGGCAAGAACGGGCAGCGCTTCTCCATTGGCACTGCAGAAAGAACTCTATTACGTTGATGGCGTAGCTAATGCATTCTTAGGATGCCCGCTTTTTTTCGAAAGATGCGAGGCGTGGGTTCGCGGCCCTGTTTACCCGCAGCTTTGGAAAGATCTCGATCTTAGAAATGTGCGTGAAGAGTCGTTATTTGGCGAGGAGGTCGCTCAGGAAATCGAGGATACATTCTCTGAAAGCGAGCTGGTAATTCTACGTGCCATCGTAACTCACGTGGCGTGTTATAGCCCATTTGTGCTGCAAAATATCACGCATAAAGAATCTCCTTGGCTCGATGCCCGGGCAGGTATTTCCAATGACGAGGCTTCAGATGCCGAGATAACTGAGGATGCAATCAAGAATTACTTTAGCAAGATTAAAGCGGATTACGATATGCAGCAACCATCTGACATTGGGAAGTATATGCAGGCAATGGTGGTAAGGCTGCAGGAAGAGTCAAAGCTTTAGTCTATCTGACAGCGTTCTGTGCGAGGGTGCTTTCTTCTCTTTTCTGGAGGATGAGAATGGGCGCGTTATTAAGTAGCTTGCCAGCTCCGCTCGGTAAAGAAATTGAGTTCTTTTTAGTTTCCGAGTTTTCATTTGATCAAGTTGGACTTGGGGATATCCTTGTTAATCTCCTTTTTGCTGTGCTTGCATTTCTTTTAGTGCGAAAAATCGGACCATATGCAATAGATCGTTATTATCTCGAGCCTTATCGCAATGTCTCCAGAGGCTCTGCGATGGCTAATGTTCTCTATAGGATTATTGCTCCAGTTATCGTTTTAGAAGTGCTTCACCTTGCTTTATCTGTGTCGTTATACTTTGTGTTTGAAAGAATAATGGCAGTAGATTTGCGCTGGATATCTGTTGCGGTTTATTGGGTGATTCTGTTTGGAATAAAAATAACTAAGAGACTGTTTCTTGCCCCAAAGGGTCTTCTATTAGAGGCGCTTGCATCGCTTACCCTTTTCATGTTGTTCGATTCTACGGTGATTAGTCGCATTCCGCTCGAAGGACTTACCGTTTTTGACGGCACGAATATCGGTTTCCAAATGTTGATCTCCATCGGGTTTATGCTCGTTTATTGGATTACATCATTAATTGTCGGCTCTACTGGGTTTGGCGAAGATCCCTCTGCCGTTCTGAAGGAGCGGCTCGAAAAAACGCTCTATAGCTATCTTAGACAATTTAGGCATGTAATAAAGAGTTGTAAAAATGGGGAGCGTTTTGAATCTGATTACTTATTAAGGGCGATTGTTTTATCGGTTATGTACATCGAGGATCAAAACAGACCGAAGCCTGTGAGGCAAATCGAAAACATGCTTTCGCGTGTTGGGTTAAGCAAAACCACCGGAATCATGCAATGTAAGATGGAGAATAATGCAAGTCATGCTAAGCGATGCTACACCGATGAAGAAAGCATACAGGTGGCTGTTCCGAAGCTAATTACTCTTTGGGAGAGATTCATCTATGCTGCGGCAATGAACGGCGACGGCGATTCTACCGGCAGGACAATTTGGTTTACATCCAACTGGTATTCTTTTGATGCAAAATGGTTTGAAGTTGCTTTAAAAAGCCACTTTTCTCTTTTATACGGGGAGTATCGAGGGTCTAAGGTCCTGGATTGTGATTCGGTGTTTGCACAGATACTTGATTTTGTAAAGAACGAAAGAAATCAGATGACCCCATCTAGGATAGCTGTTTCTTCTGATCTGTTTGAGAAAAGCGTCCAAACCTATTCCGATGCGGTGATGACTGTGAATGGAGGCAGTTTAGGCTTCTACGGTGATTACGAGCTAGAGCCGGGGCATGGCGTATATTGGTCCCTGACTTTTAACGAGAGTACTATGGAC
This sequence comes from [Collinsella] massiliensis, assembly GCF_002161605.1. Classification (NCBI taxonomy): domain Bacteria; kingdom Bacillati; phylum Actinomycetota; class Coriobacteriia; order Coriobacteriales; family Coriobacteriaceae; genus Enorma; species [Collinsella] massiliensis. Next base: position 14,173 of record NZ_NFIE01000006.1, read on the forward strand.
GAGTTAAATCGCATCGTTAAGGCCTTAAGAAAGACTAATGCGACAACGATTGATTCGATAAGAATTGAGAATAATGTGTATTGTAAAGTCGAATATAGTGGTCGTTCGTTGCAGAACTTGGATCTTAGAGCTGCCTGGTATAAATATGAGAAACCAAAAGCGCGGAAATAGGTGAGCGCAGAACAATAGGCGTTACGTTGTTCAAGGAAGACACTACAGGAAAACACGTTTCCTTGAGCTGGATTAACGATTTGTATCATTTGGCGAGTCGCGTCCCGAAAAGTGGTGTACTGCCGTTCCCCTGAAGTTACTGCCTCACCCAATATCTGAATCTGCCTCCGATTTCGTTTACGCCTCTATGCTGCCCTCAGGGTAGCGCTCTCCATAAGTCCGGCATCGAACTCCTTTGAGGCCGAGGTTGTCGAGCGCCGAGTGGATCCGCACCTTGTTGTAGAAGCACTCAACGTACTCGAAGATCTCCAGGGCTGCCTGTTCGTGCGCCTTGAACATGCGGAGCTGCACGCACTCGGCCTTGATGAGGAGCATCAGCGACTCCATCGCGGCATTGCGTGTTTGGGCATGTACCTCTCTCGGAAATGATCACGGAAAACCAGGTCATATTCGACTCTTACGAGAGGAGGAGCATCGTGTTCACCACGAACGTGGAGTTCAGCCGGTGGGGCACGGTCTTCGCGGACGACAAGCTCGCCGCCGCGATCGTGGACCGCGTCGTCCACCACGGCAGGCTCGTCGAGTTCGGAGGCCCCAGCCACCGGCTCGAGGAGTCGCTCATGCTCGGCAAGTCAGGAAGCTAGGGGCGTGCCGGCGCCGGAAACCGAAAAACTTGCGTGCTGAAACCCGAAAGAAGGGCGCGCTCTTTTCCGAAAGTGAGACTTGACTAAACACAACCCTGGCCTACACGCGCTTCCCGTGCGAGGACTGGCGGCGCATATGCGCCGGCGACGCCATCGAGTGGCTCGACCGCAAGATGCGCAGACGCACGCGCGTGATCGGAACCTTCCCCGACGGGAAAAGCGCACTCATGCTCGTCGCCGCGAGGCTCAAGTACGTCGCCGAGGGCGAGTGGGGCTTCCGCCGCTACCTGGACGTGACCCTGCTGGACGAGTGACCCTTCAGGAGGACGGGCCTATAGGGCTGTCGGAAAGTGCGCAGGAATCTTGGCGGCATCGATGCCGTTAGCCACGCGCTTACGTGGCGATTGTGGCAGAACTTCAGCTAACCGAGGGGGCTTGGCATCGCGGATCATCGGGGCACGGGCGTAGGTCTTGCGATACAACTATTGTCTCTCGCCCTGCGAATTCAAGATAGGGGGGAGGGAGCTGTATCGTTCGGCCCAAACCGCTTTTACCACTTGATGTCAATTCCAAGCTTGTTAATCATAAAGCGATAGCAAGTTAATGCGATTGGCATGAGATGCATCTTGTAGATCAGTTTGCCAAAGTACATATTTCTGAATGGGCCCCCATAGCGAACTGCATTCGAAAAAGAGATATCTTTCGAAGTATTCCAACGAGGGAAGTTCTTATCTAGGAATAGCTTATTTTGCCTGAGTGCATCTTTCATGTTTGCATTCTTGTCGCAGGATATGCGAAACATTAGAGATATGCCTAAATGGAGGAACGCGGCGCTGTCCAGGAAGGACATAAGCTTGGTGGATACTCGGCGATCTTGATAGTGCTCGCGAACTTTTTTCATCGCTTCATAGGTAGAAGCTATTTTTGATTCATCAATGGTAGTCATGATGGAATCGCTACGGATCAGGTAATAAACAAGCGCCTCTGGAACGAATGAGACATGAGCAACATCGGGGTAAACGAGCAGGTGCATCATCATGTCGTCAAAAATCTTCGGAGGATTTTCGAAATCATACATGCTTTTAAGAAGGCTTGCCTTAAATAGTTTATTCCAAGGAGCACCGTTGAGCTGGAGAAGCAACTCGGGATGTTCCTTTACCGAAAATGACTCACGATGTTCCGTCATCTCTTCAGTTAAGATTTCCCCACTCTCTACATCCACGCGATAAAAGCCGCAAACAGTTAAATCGGAATTATTCGACTTTGCAGCTTTATATAAGGATTCACAGAATGTGGGGGCGACATAGTCATCGCTATCGACAAAGCCGATGTATTCTCCGCGTGCTATCGCAATGGCATCCTGACGCCCGCGCCAAACCCCTTCGTTTTGCTTGTCAATAACAACCATTTTAGAGGGATTCTTTTCTTCATAGGCACGAAGAATATCTATGCAGCGATCGGGCGATCCGTCATTGATGCAGATAATTTCAATGTTCTCCAAGGTCTGGGCTACAAGTGAATCAAGGCATCTCGGAAGGTACTGCTCAACTTTGTAACAGGGAACAATTACGCTAACTAGCTTTTTTTCGCTCGAGGGTTCTTTTCCTTGATGCATCGATTAATCCTAACGTGTCCCAAGTTGTTTTATTAGAAGGTAAACCATGACATTCTACCAATGTTTTTTACATCTTAGGATCGTTCATATGTGATTGACGGACGTTGCCGAAAATTTGATGAGTTTGATGGTCTTCATTTTAGCTTTTCACGGCTGCTAGAATGTCAATGATTGAATCGAAGTATCGTTAAGCTTTTCCTGCCTTGGAGGAACTGTGTTTCACGGACATGGATCTCGAGCCTGCCGTCTAATTGTGTCAGCGCTTTGCTGCGTGCTTGTATTCGGCGCTCTATTTCAGCCATTTTCGATTTACGCTTCCATTGCTCTTCAGGAAGAAAACACCCAGAAATTCGAAGAATCAGACGCGGTTGAGTCAAAATCGGATTCACAAGCAGGTGATTCTGCCGAAGTATCTGGAAATTCTTATGAATCTGAAATCTCCGGCGCGCAGAGCCAGCCGAGTCAATCCGTCCGCGCCACGGAAGAGGATGCTCAACCCGCTTCTGGTGGTAACGGTGAATCGGCCCAGTTGACTGACGCGGCGGTTAGCGACATGAACAATGAGACTGGGCTTGATGATAAGCGTGAAGATAAGGCAAACTCTTGGCGCTATAAAGATGGTCAGAGAATTGATGTTTCTTCTGAGGGTAATGGCATCTCAACTTTTTCGATGAGTTTTTTGCCCGAAGGAGCGTCTGCTCAGGGTATTGATGTTAGTTCATGGCAGGGAGTCATTGACTGGCAGAAAGTCAAGGATGCGGGTATCGATTTTGCGATTATCCGTCTAGGCTGGTGGGTCGACGGAAAGGATGCTTATCTCGAGCGTAACGTTGCGGAATGCGAGCGCCTTGGGATTCCGTGGGGAGCCTACCTATATTCTTACTGCTCCAATCCTTCGCAGGCATCTGCTGAGGCGGATCATGCCCTTGATTTGCTTGGCGAATTGAAAGCAAAGGGCTATACACCTGATCTCCCAGTTTATTTCGACATGGAAGATAACGCTCTCCTTAACGGTAATCGTGACTTTGCTGGGATGGCTACGCAGTTTTGCAGCAAGATTGAAGCCGCGGGTTACATGGCAGGTGTTTACGCAAACTTAAATTGGTGGAACAACAATCTAACTTCCAGTGTTTTCGATAGTTGGAATCGTTGGGTTGCCCAGTATTACAGCGCTTGCACATATGAAGGAACATATAGTGCATGGCAGTATACGTCCAGAGGAAGTGTCCCAGGCATTTCTGGCAATGTGGATTTGAACTGGTGGTATGGGGATTTCCCGGGCTATAGTCTGGATTACTACAGTTCCGTTTTTGATCCTGATTACTATTTAGACAATAATCCTGATGTAAAGATGGCGTGCGGAAATAACCCATACGCGGCTTTGCGTCATTTCATCAACTACGGTATGTCTGAGGGCCGCAGGAGCTCCCCGGACTTCGATATCGCGAGCTACTACAACGCCAACCGCGACCTGCGCCAGGCATTCGGCATGGACCTGCCCCGGTACTACGAGCACTACGTCGAGTTCGGGTCGGATGAGGGGCGCCCCTGCTCGGGCGCGCCCGAGATCACGCGCTACGTGACGGCGCGGGGCGGCGTCGACTGGTCCCCCGTCTACGACGGCGCCTACTACCGCGAGAGGAACGCGGACGTGGAGGCCGCCTACACCGAGGACTTCGGCTCGGTCGAGCTCCTCGACGACTCCGGCATGCTCGCCCACTTCGTTACCTATGGTATGGGAGAGGGGCGTTCCGCCGCATTAGATTTCAATGTCGATTTTTATCGGAGTCGCTATCCGGATCTTCAGAAGGCGTTTGGCTCTTCACTTCGAGACTACTACATTCATTATGTTGAGTATGGCCGGTTTGAAGGCCGTATTGGGAACGATTGGGCGAGCTAAATCTGATAGGTGTTTGGGTGCGATTTTATCTGCGGCCATACCCCTTGTGAGGATGGCGGCGTGTTATCGGCTTTCCTATTGAGCGCGCTGGAACACAGCTAGCGGCTTGGAGGCGCTTTGAACGAACATACGGAAAACAACGCTGGAAGTACAGAGACTTCTAGAACTGTTTTTGCAGCTAAAAACTCTTTTTATGGATTGATAGGCAAAGCGGCGGGTTTGATAGTCTCATTCGTTTCCAGGACCATTTTTATCTACGCGCTTGGGCAATACTATTTGGGCGTAAATGGTCTTTATACGGACATACTGAACATGCTTTCTTTTGCAGAGCTTGGCTTTGGCTCTGCAATGACGTTCGCGTTGTATGGTCCAGTTGCTCGGAATGAAGAAAGGAGAGTAGGGGAGCTTCTTAGCTTTTATAAAAAAACATATCGAATAATCGCTCTTGTAATTACGGTTCTCGGCATAGGACTGGTTCCATTTCTTCAATACATTATTCGCGGAGCAGATTCTCTTTCACTATTTGAGCTGAGGCTATACTTTTTAATTTTTCTGGCAAATACGGTTGTTACCTATTTTGTTTCATACAAATATGGCCTCTTGAATGCTATGCAGAGAACATATCTTCAAACGAATCTGGAAACCTTGACCACTGTCACGTCTGCCGCAATTCAGATCGTAGCGTTGCTGCTCACGTCTAGCTTCCTGGTATATCTGCTCTCGAATACTATCACCCTTATCATTTCAAGAGTTTTGATTGCGAGATATTTAAATCGCAAGTATCCACTGCTTACTCGATATCCAAACGCATCTTTACCTCGTGCGGAGAGGAAAAAAATCATTCACGAAGTTCAGGGGCTTGCGGTGCACCAGTTTGCGTCAGTTGCAGTCTATGCAACTGATAGCATCATTATTTCTGCAATCCCCACTCTCGGTATTGCTGTAGTCGGCGCAGTGAGTAACTATAATATGATTATTAATGCCATTTCAGGTATTGTGATCGTTGTACTAAATGGCGCTGTTGCCGGCTTTGGGAACCTGGCGATTTCCTCATCTAAAAAACGATTCTTAGATGTGTTTAAGGAAGCGAATTTTATTGACTTTTGGATTTACGGGGTGTGCACGGTCTCGCTGTTTGTTCTTCTGCCCCCATTCATTGAATTATGGATTGGTGAAAACTATCTAATTGATCGCGCGAGCTTCCTGTTAATCTTGGTCAATTTTTATCTTCAGGGACAGAGCACTATTTACAATAATGCGAGAATTGCAAAAGGCAATTTTAATATGGATAAAAACTGGGCTTTAGCCCAAGCACTTACCAACCTTGTTGTGTCAACGATCTGCGCTCTGCATTTTGGGTTAGTCGGAGTTTATATGGGCACGGTCGCCTCAAGGCTGGTTCTCTTTATATCGCGTCCTTGTGTAACATACAGATTTCTTTTCGATGAGGGGCCGATTCGCTACTTTATTACCTCGGCGAAGTATTTCATTGCTGTGTCGATCGCGGCGGGTCTTTGTTTTTATAGCTGCGAGATTGTAATAGGCATGCTGTCTTTAACGTGGCTTAGCTTTATGCTGGCTATCGCAATATGCGTCATTGAGGCTAACCTGTTTTTCTACATTGTTTTTTCTAAGAATCAAGAATTCTCAGAGTTCAAGATTCGACTTCAACGCTTGATTGGCAGGGTTAAACGATGAGTGGGCAACAATCTCTGGTTAGCATTATTACCACTTGCTATAACGGAAGCCAATTCTTGCAGCGATATTTCGAATGCATTTTGGGGCAGTCTTACGATAATATCCAGCTTATTTTCGTTGATGATGGTTCCAAGGATTCCACCTTTGAGATTGCGACATCATATCAAGCAGTTATAGAAGAGCGTGGATATTCCTTCGTTTTGCTGCGTCAGGATAATTCCGGTCAAGCTGTTGCAATCAACAGAGCGCTTCCCTATGTAAAGGGGGAGTTTATCAGTTGGATTGATAGCGATGACATTATGTATTCAGATTGCGTCGAACGCAAGGTAATGGCGCTAAGGGAAAATGAAGACGCGGACTATGTTTTCGCGCAAGTCAATGTTGTCAATGAAGATGACCTTAATACCGTTGTTGGCATTTTCAAGAGAGAACAGATCGACAACCCGTGGCTCTTTGATTCTCTGCTATCTGAGCGTGATGGATATTGCTGCAATATTGCATACCTGGCTCGCACCAAAAAGCTGCTTGATGTGTTGCCGCCTCAAGGAATTTATGAAAGCAGGGCTGGGCAAAATTGGCAACTTTTACTTCCTCTTGCGTATTATTCCAAATGCTGTTTCATAGATAAGCCGTTAGCATCGTATGTTATAAGCAAAAACAGTCACTCACATAGAATTGTTTCGGCAGAACAAATGCTCAAAAGGACATACGAACTTGAGGATGTATTACGTCATGTGATTTCGAGCATGGACTTGAGTGGTCAAGAGAGATCCCGTATTGATTTAGAAATTGAAAGGAAATATATCCCGCAGCGTCTCAAGCTTGCGATTGAGACAAAAAATGATGAATTATTTGAAGATACAAAGTTGAAATTAAAAGCAATGAAAGAAGCATCCCCGTATAGCTTGGGTTTGATTGCCGCACATAAACTTCGCTGTGGCAATCTTGCGATAAAGATAGCGGACGCTCTCTATCAATTGAAACAGCGCTTTTTATAAGAATGGCCATATTGGCAATACAAGAGGATGTGCTAATACGTGAAAGATTTCGTACGTTTGACAACAATAGGTGATAAATGCTGCGGATGCGGTGCTTGTGCTGCCAAGTGCCCGAAAAAGTGCATAGCAATGGAAGAGGACGATTATGGTTTTAGGCGGCCGAAAATCGACTCCAATAAATGCATAGAATGCGGTATCTGCGACGCAACTTGTCCAGTTTTAAATGATGGCCGCAAGGATGGCGATCTGCATGCATTTTGGGCAAAAGCAAAAGAAGCCAGAGTGCTTGACAGCTCATCGTCAGGCGGTATCTTTGGCTTGCTTGCTGCTGAAACGCTGAACCATGGTGGGATGGTTGTGGGTGCCGCATGGGACTCCGGGTGCAGGAATCTTCGCCATGTTTGCATCGATAGCATAGAAAACCTTGATTTAATTATGCGCTCAAAGTACGTTCAAAGCATCATCGATCCTGAAGTATTTATGGCTGTTGAGGAGGGAATTAACGAGGGAAAACCCGTTCTGTTCTCTGGCACTGCATGCCAAGTTTCCGCCATCAGGTCCTTCTTAGGGAAAAAGGCGAAATCAGATCTCTTTACCTCAATAGATGTAATTTGCCATGGGGTTCCCTCGCCCAAGCTTTGGCGCCGCTGGGCGGATTACATTGAGACTTCTGAGCAGGGAAGTATTGTCGACGTTAATTTTAGAAGTAAAACAACTGGATGGCAGTTTTACTCTGTTTTATATAGTCTGCGTAGCAGCAATGACGTTTCCCGCTCCTGTATTTCAACTCCCTTTTCTAGCGATTGGTATATGCGAGCATTCCTGCAGAACGCTTCACTGCGGCCGTCCTGCTTTTCGTGTCCATCGAAGCGCGCTTGCGGCAGCGATATAACTTTAGGTGATTATTGGGGAATACAGGTCGTTCATCCTGAGGTGGAGAGCGCAAACGGCGTATCTGCAGTTATCGTTAATTCTGAGAAAGGCCAAGAGGCAATTAGGTTAATTCTCGACAAGGTCGATCATGGTAATAGCACTTTTGCTGAAATCGCAGAAAATAACCCGGCACTAGTCGGTTCCGTACAGCCTTATCAAAGCTACCATGAATTTCAGGAAGCCATCATGAATGAAGAACCTATTGTCCGCATGACTGCAACATATGGGTTTAGGGACTCGCTTCTCAAGCGCCTGATAAAGGGGCTTACTGCTGTTGCTGGATATGCGCTTAATCTTATTCGCCGAGGTTAGCAAAGTTTTGGTCAACCGCTGCTGAATAGCTACAACTATCCGGCGTGAAGGCAGCTAAATCTTTTTAGGAGAGCGTTAAATGGTTTGCGAGCAGTTGAAGGTGCCTTTTAAGGCCGATTCGATGAGGCAGCCACTTTTTTCAATTAATATTCCGATGTATAACTGCGAGGAATTTATTCTTGAAGCCCTGAAATCTATCGAACAACAAACGTTTCGAGACTGGGAGATAGTTTTAGTTGACGATGGGTCTACCGATGGGACTTTGGAGACGTGTTTACGGCAGAAGATTATTCCCTCTGAGAAGATAAAGATCATAGCAAGTTGCCATGCGGGGCAGTACGCAACCCGACGTAAGCTTATCGAAAACAGCTTGGGTGCCTACATCATTTCTCTTGATGCGGATGATATGCTTATCGATTCGGATTCTCTAGAGAAGATAGCTGCTGCGATTAGCAATCATGGCTGCGACGTGGTCCTGTTCAATGCGACTCGTTCATTGGATGAGATTAATAAAATAGTTGATTACGGTATTCTTGATGCTGATCAAGACGGAATAATAACTTCCGCTGAAGTCTTGTCGGTTATGAGTTCAAGCTATGAGCTTAACAACATTTGCTTTAAAGCTTATAGAAGAACATTATGGGACAGCGGCGAGAACGAAAGGGAGATTAACAATACTGAGGACAGGCTTCAGTGTGCTCAAATTCTCTCCAAGGCAGACACATGCGCTTTAATCGATGAGCCGTTTTATTATTACCGCCCTAATCCAAGCTCTGTAACAAATAAGCCCATTCCATTTAAATTTCTTCAGGATTTGATTTATGTTGAGGAATCTTTGAACTCTATCCTCAGTAAAATCTCCTATGACAAGGAGAAACGGTCGGCGTTTCTTTGCCAAATTGTAATAGGTTTGCTTGGGCTAATGAGGAAAGCATATCCGGATAGAGCATCAAGGATTGTGCTATATAGAAATACGATTGATGAGCTATCAAAATCCGATCTATTTTCCAACATTGCCCCTTCGATAGTTCGCGGTGGTGCCCCCATACACGTGATTGCGTATAGATTATTGATTTCTAACAGGCTTGGACTTTTAGATAATCTAGCTTCGGCAAAGGAAAAGATATATGGCTTCAGTAACAATCGTTAACAGTCGTCACCGCTTGCAGCAAGAGTTTAATTCAAGTGGTGAGCAGAGGGATAAAGTCGGAATAGTTACCTTAGACGGTAATTTTAATTACGGCAATAGACTTCAGCTTTATGCCGTTTATAGGATATATAAATCGCTTGGTTTCGATCCGGAATATCTCTCCGTTTCGAACCTGACGCCTCATACGCTAGTTGATTCGATGGCTAGGGTCGTTCTCAATAACAAAGTGGATGACCCGCAGTCTTTGAGCTCGCGAGATAGGCTCACGGCATTTAGCCGTTTCAATAGCATGGTGAAAACAAGACACTTTAACCGAATTAATGATATCCCTCAAAATGAGTACAAGTGGTTTTCCGTTGGAAGCGACCAAGTTTGGAATCCAGGCATGGTTCGGAACCGAAGCAATATGCCGATTCCAATTAGGCCATTGCTTCTTCATAGAGATGCGAAATGGGCGAAGCATATCATAAATTGGTATTTTCTCGGCTTCTGCGAGAGAGATAAGCGGTTGGCGCTGGCTCCGAGCATCGGGATTGATCATCTTGATGATGTTCAAGAATCGCTCGTAAAAGACGGTATTGCAAAATTCGATACTATTTCGATTCGTGAGGAAGCCGGGGCGAATATTATTGAACGCTTGTGTGGCAAACGGCCACCGGTAATTTGCGACCCAACCCTTATGGTAACCCCCGATGATTGGCGAGCTGTTGCAGATGACACGCTTACCCCAACCACGCCCTACATATTTACTTATTTACTAGGTGGAATTGGTTGCGAAGCCAAGGAGGCATTATCAGACATTCACTGTAGGAGTGGGGTCGAGAATGTCATCCACTTGTCCGATAGGCAGAAACCCGACGAGCCTGATGCCGGCCCGTCGGAGTTTATCTCTCTTATTGATAATGCGTCCCACGTTGTGACGGATTCTTTTCACGCGGCAGTATTTGCTTCGATGTTGAGGACACCGCTGACGATTGTTCATCGAGAGGGAGGCGCTGCCATGTTTTCACGTTTGGAATCCCTGACTAAGCGCCTTGGCATTGAGCATACAGTATTTGGATCCTCTGGCTACGACTATTCTCGCGCTGGGGACTATCAGCAAGTTCCAGATGCCATTACTAGCATGCGGAAGGAGTTTTCTGATTACTTGCGAATTGCGTTACGAGCATAGGCGATAAATAACTTTTCGCTGCTGAGGCTAATTGTTTTTAGAATTGCCCAGTCATAGTTAATGGAGCCAAGAGATATCTATGTAATGGCTGAGTCTTTTGATTGGATGACTTGCCCTAACGTGTGGAGAACGAAAGTGCATTCAAATTATATCGAAATACTTATGGCAACTTACAATGGTGAGAAATACATTGCCGATCAATTAGCCTCGATTCGGTCACAGACTATTGAAGACTGGCGCTTATTGATTTCGGATGACTGCTCAACAGATAAGACTGTTGAAATTGTGTCCCAGTTTGCGAAGGATGATCCCCGTATCAGCATTATCTCAAGAGGGGAGCGTTTCGGCGGGGCTGTTCCCAATTTCTACAACCTTATTCATCGATCAAATGCCTCGTACATCATGTGTTGTGACCAGGATGATGTTTGGAATAACAATAAAATAGAAGTGACGCTTCGCGAAATGAGTAGCCTTGAGAGGCGCTATGGCTGTAACGTGCCCATTTTGGTTTCTACTGATGTTGAGGTTGTTGACGAGCAGCTGAGAAGCCTCGAGCGATCCATGCTTGAATCGGAAAAGCTGTCATGCAAGTCATATCTTCCGCATTCCTTGGTTGAAAATAATGTAATCGGATGTACGTTAATGGCAAATCGCGCCCTTGTTAACCTTGCAAAGCGTCAGATACCGTTCGAATGCATCGTAATGCACGACTGGTGGTTAAATCTTATCGCGCAGGCTTGTGGACATAGCTCAATACTGCCTGTCCAGACGATGAAGTATAGGCAGCATGGGAACAATGTCGCTGGTGCCAGTTACTCGCCAATAGATGCGTTTAGGAAATTCGATTTTGATCGTTCTCGCAAAGATTGGAACAGGATTGTCTGTCAAGCGCGTCTGTTGCTCGATAGGTACGCCAACGAATTGGATAGCAAAGCCTATGATATGGTTGATTCCTTTATCTCTCTGTACGAAAAAAAGAGTTTCATAAATCTGTATCGTCTATTAAAACACGGATACAGATGCTATGCTCCGTTGCGCCTAGCAAGTCAGATTGGGATGTTCTTTTTAAGATAGTGCTTTTTTGCGCATCGTTTTGTTTGAGGAATTGGAGCCTATAGTCGTCCCAGCAAAAAGATGATTCGACATTGAAGATCCTCGGGAACGGTTATCCTCCATTTTTTAGGGAACATAGCTTTGCGAAGAGACTTAATTACCCGTTGCCCAGGCATGAAAAGGTTTAAAATTTTCTGATCGTCAGAATTTAGCTCGCTCGAATAGTGCTCTGCAAAGCAGATAATTTGTTTACGCACCTTAGATAAGTTGTCATTAAAAATAAACTCTTTAATTCGAAAAACAAACTTCTGAAGCCTGCTATTCCCAACACCGCTTGAGTTGTCTCCATGCCGGCGATACTGAACCGTAACTTGCCTGTCTTCAATTATATTTCCGCAGCCTGATGAAATAAGATATGCCCACCAATCATGTGAGACAGGCAGATTCGCGTCGCATCGAATCATTAGCTTGCGAAGCTTTTCATTGAAAACCATTGTTGTTCCTAATATATTGACATCAACTAGGGCATTGCGAAACGAAAGGGGAGTATCCTTTCCTTCGAAGGTTGAATGTCCGGTAAAGTTCATATTTCTGTCGTAAAAATCATAATGGGAGAAATAAAGAGTTGGCTCAATGCAGCTTCCAGCCGCTCCTGAGAGAGCCGCGACAGATCTTTCGATTTTATCTGGCAACCATATGTCGTCTTGGTCGCAAAACGCATAGTAATTAAATCCCTCTACCTCACTTAAAAGGGTGAGGAAGCTCGCGCCATACCCAATATTGTTGCACCAGCGAACGATAACCTTGCCATCTTTTTCCACTGTTTTAATCGCTCGAATCGACTCCTCGTCATTTGAGCCGTCATCGCGAACAAAAATAGTGCATGGATATGTTTGCTTGTACAAGCTATCCATTTGTTGCTTGAAAAAAACTGGGTTTGGATTGTATGTGGAAATCAGAATGGCTATTGACGGTTTTGACATCTAGACCACCTAGGCATAAAGGTTTGATATTCATCATCGGGCACATATTATCGTTGAAATGCATTATTGAGTTACCTGGTCTTTGAGAACCACATCGACCTTTCTACAAAAGTGACACGCTCAGTTTGAATGTGTGCAAGCAACTCTCTGAAATACATATGGTGTCCGGTTGTTTGATTTACTATAAACAAGAATGTGTTCGAATACGTGAGTTGAGTGATTAACTTGAAGACATTGATTATCATACCTGCCTACAATGAGGAGGAATCCCTCAAGCATACGGTAGATAAGCTTGTTGCTGCCGTACCTCATGTTGATTATCTCATAGTAAATGACGGTTCCACGGATAGCACAGTTCGAGTGTGCCGTGAGAGTGGGTACCCATTTCTAGATTTGCAAACTAACTTAGGCCTTGCTGGCGCATTCCAAGCGGGCATGAAGTATGCATATAGACATAATTATGATTGTGCCATCCAGTTTGATGCGGATGGCCAGCATCAACCTCAATACATTCCTTCGCTCGAAGAGGCGATTAAATCCTACGATATCGCTATAGGGTCGAGGTTCGTATCTGCTTCAAAGGGCACTTCTTTGCGCATGCTTGGAAGCAATATTATCGAGGCCGCTATTAAGCTCACGACCGGTAAAACCATTCATGATCCCACATCCGGTATGCGCGCATTTAATTCGAGAATGATTCGCATTCTCGCGACAAATCTCAATATGGGTCCGGAACCGGATACCGTTTCCTATCTTATGCGCTCGGCAAATGCCAGCGTGGTTGAAGTGCCCGTTATTATGGTTGAACGCACGGCAGGGGAAAGCTATTTCAATGCTTGGTCTTCCATTATGTACATGTTACGGATGACGATCTCCATCCTTTTTATTCAGTTTTTACGCAAGAAAGTGACGGTTTCTTAGTATGACTGCAGGGCTTCGTGTAACTCTGATCGTTGCATCCTTTTTGACGTTAATCTTCATGGCTCGCAAGGTTCGTAGTTCTAAGATTCGTCTAGAGGATTCTATCTTTTGGTTTTGCTTCGCCATCCTGCTGCTCGTAGTGAGTATTTTTCCAGGGGTGTTCTACCTGCTTTCCGCGATAGCGGGAACGATATCAGTGGCTAATTTCGTGTTCCTCTTCTTTATCTTCATACTACTCATTAGCTGTTTTTCTTTGAGCGTTCGCGTTTCACAGCTCGATACAAAACTACGTGATTTGACTCAACAACTAGCAATTGAGAGATTCGAGCGCTATTCGAACGATAAAAAAGATTGCGAGGCGATTTCCGCTGATGACGGCTTAGGTTTCGCAAACGTTTCAAAATGTGATAACGAGAATAACGAATGACTACAGGTCATTGTCAGGAGCCTGCTTTAAAGTAGGGAGATATATTCATGAAAGGCATCATCCTTGCGGGCGGATCGGGCACACGCCTGTATCCGCTCACTACGGTCACAAGCAAGCAACTTCTGCCCGTCTACGATAAACCCATGATCTACTACCCACTGTCAGTGCTCATGATGGCGGGCATCCGCGACATCCTTATCATTTCGACGCCTGCGGACCTGCCTAACTTCGAGCGCCTGCTGCGCGATGGGTCAGACTTTGGCATCAACCTCTCCTACGCGGAGCAGCCTTCGCCAGACGGCCTCGCCCAGGCGTTCATCATCGGCGAGGAGTTCATTGCGGGCGAGCCGTGCGCGCTCGTGTTGGGCGACAACATTTTCTACGGTAATGGCCTATCGCGCCACCTGCGTCGTGCTGTTGAAAATGCTGAGCAGAACGGTGGTGCCACGGTCTTTGGCTACCATGTGGACGATCCGGAACGCTTCGGCGTCGTGGAATTTGATGCAGAGGGCAAGGCGGTTTCCATTGAGGAGAAGCCTGCACGCCCCAAGAGTTCCTACGCTGTTACCGGTCTCTACTTCTACGATTCCCGCGTATGTGAACTCGCCAAGCAGGTGAAGCCTTCTGCACGTGGCGAGCTGGAAATTACGGATCTCAACCGCATGTACCTCGAGGATGGCACGCTTTCTGTAGTCACGCTCGGCCGCGGCTACGCTTGGCTCGACACGGGCACCATGGAGAGCCTCTACGAGGCGGGCGAGTTCGTGCGCGCCGTCGAGCGTGCGCAAGACACCCCCGTATCCGTGTTGGAAGAGATTGCCTATGAGAACGGCTGGATTGACCGCGAGACGCTCGAGGCTTGTGCGGAGCGCTACGGAAAGAGCGTGTACGGCCAGCACCTTAAGAAGGTTGCTGCCGGCATGTTCGTTAAGCAGGCGTGGTAGATGGGGTACGTTTGGAATTGGTGACACATGCTTAACGTTTATTTTGGAGACATGCCAGGCGCAATTTATAACACGGCGGTTTACTTCAAAAATACGTATCGCGACGAATGGATAACCGACGACTTTGGCCGTTCGGTCATACGGGATATCGATAGCTCCGAGGTGTTGTCTGCCCAAGTCATCGAGAGCCCCGTTCTGGGGAGCATCACCCCTCTCATGTTATCGGGTGGAGTTAAGACGCTGTTACTCGTCAAGCATATGAGAAGCCAAGTTTTCAATGCTTCTACGTGCGGCGATAACTGCGCGAGATGGCTTTTGAACATTGCCCAGGATCGAAAGGTGACAGTTAATCTTTATCACGTTATGGATTTTGGAGAAGAGGAGTTCAAGATTCGAGTCCTTAACAGTGGTAAAACTGTCCACACTATGACAGAGCTCATTCAAGAGTCTGCAGAGTATCTGTAGGTGATGTCATGATTGGTTCGTACGAGGTTCGCATTTCTCGCCGCCGGCGTGCTTCTTACAAATTCACGATCAAGCGCAATATCACCATCATTCGTGGTGACAGTGGAAGCGGCAAGACCACACTCTATGACATGATTAATGACTACGCGAGATTTGGTGCCCAGTCGGGGGTATCGCTTCAGTGCGACCGTCCTTGCGTGGCGCTTTCTGATAGCGACTGGCGTCATCAGCTCGAGTCCACATCCGAATCAATCGTGTTCGTAGACGAGGGCCTTCGTGATGTTTTATCTCCGGAATTTGCAAGTGCGGTGAAACGTTCGAGCAACTACTTCGTTCTCATAACACGCGCCGATCTTGCGAACTTGCCGTATAGCGTTGATGAGATTTACAAGATTAAGACGAGCGGGAAGTACCACACGCTCGAGCCGTTCTATAAACACAACAAGACGTATCGACATTACCTTCGGTATTCCGCAAAGCCAAAGAAGAACTTCGATGCGATTCTTACAGAGGACGCAAAATCGGGTCATCAGTTCTTCTGTGCGCGATTTGGAGAAAAGCTTACCTGTGCGTGTGCGGGCGGCAATGCAAATATCCTTCGTTGGTTGCTGGATCATCCAGATAGTCGCGTGTTTGTAGTTGCTGACGGTGCGGCATTCGGAGCGTATGCGGATCGGGTGCTGAGGCTCCAGCAGGAGCGTCGCGACTTCATTGCGGTTTGCTTGCCCGAATCGTTCGAGTGGCTTCTGCTTCGTTCGGGACTTATAAAGGCTAACGGCATTGATGAAGCTCTGGATAGTCCCAGCAGCCATATCGACTGCGAATACTATGAAAGTTGGGAGCAATTCTTTACTCAGCTGCTTACGGAGAAGACCGCCGGGACGATTTTTGAGTATAAGAAAAGCAAGCTTTCCGAAGCCTATATGATTCCGAAGAATGCCGATAAGGTAATGGCTCTTATTGCATGTGGGAACATACAATAGCCAAGTAACCGATCCAAGGAGCATCATGACCCAAGAGGTTTTCAACCCCACGAACATCATCGTCACCGGAGGCTGTGGATTCATCGGCAGCAACTTCGTCCACTATGTGGTGAACAACTGCCCCGGCGTGCATGTGACGGTGCTCGACAAGCTCACCTATGCTGGCAACCCCGAGAACATCGCCGGTTTGCCCGAAGACCGCGTGGAGCTTGTGGTGGGCGACATCTGTGATGCGGAGCTGCTTGACCGCATCGTTCCTGGGCACGACGCTATCGTCCATTACGCGGCGGAGAGCCATAACGACAACTCCATTGCCAACCCTGAGCCGTTCCTGCGCACGAACGTCGAGGGTACGTACGGCCTGCTCGAGGCGTGTCGCAAATACGATGTCCGCTATCATCACATTTCGACAGACGAGGTGTACGGCGACCTCGCGCTCGATGATCCCGCGCGTTTCACCGAGGAGACGCCGTACCATCCCTCCAGCCCGTATTCGAGCACCAAGGCATCCTCAGACCTGCTAGTTCGTGCCTGGCACCGCACGTTTGGCGTGCGCGCCACCATCTCCAACTGCTCGAACAACTACGGTCCCTACCAGCACATCGAGAAGTTTATCCCGCGCCAGATTACGAACATTCTGTGCGGTATCCGCCCCAAGCTGTACGGCGATGGCAAGAACGTGCGCGACTGGATTCACACGGACGACCATTCCAGCGCTGTGTGGACGATTCTCACCAAGGGTATCATCGGCGAGACATACCTCATTGGCGCGGACGGTGAGAGGAGCAATATCGACGTGCTTCGCGCCATCCTGGAACGCATGGGCAAGCCGGCGGACGATTTCGACTGGGTGCGCGACCGCCCCGGCCACGACCGCCGCTACGCCATCGACTCCACAAAGCTCCGCCGCCACTTGGGTTGGGAGCCTGCCCACACGGACTTCCTGGAGGGCCTCGACCAGACAATCGCCTGGTACCGCGAGAACGAGGACTGGTGGCGCCCAACGAAGGAAGCCACCGAGGCGAAGTACGCCGCGCAGGGGCAGTAGGAAGAGCGGGGGAGTGTAACCGGCATGGCACTTGAGTACGAGAAGCAGCTCGCTACACACGAAACCGGCATCCCGGGGCTCGTGGTGGTCGACCTGTCCGTCCACGGCGATAATCGCGGCTGGTTTAAAGAGAACTGGCAGCGCGCGAAGATGGCGGGCGAACTTGGTCTGCCGGATCTGCGTTGGGTGCAAAACAACATAAGCTTCAACGTTGAGCGGGGGGCGACGCGCGGCATCCATGCCGAGCCATGGAACAAGTTCATCTCTATCGCCACAGGCTCGGTTTTTGGCGCGTGGGTGGATCTGCGGGCGGGGAGTCCCACCTTTGGGCGGGTGTACACCTGCGTACTCGATTCGTCGAAGGCTATCTTCGTACCCCGCGGGGTGGGTAATTCTTACCAGGCGCTTGAGGACGGTACTGCATACACGTATCTGGTCGACGCACACTGGTCGCTTGAACTCAAGAAGACGTACACGTTCGTGAACCTTGCAGACCCCGATCTTGCGATTGAGTGGCCTATCCCGCTCGACCAGTGCGAAATCTCCGAGGCGGACAAGAACCATCCCATGCTTGAGGATGTCGTCCCCATGCAGCCCAAGCGCACGCTTGTGACGGGCGCGAACGGCCAACTGGGACGCGCCGTGCGCGCGCTTGCCGAGGAACGTGGGCTGGGAGAGAGTTTCGACTACTGCGATATTGACACCTTTGATATGAGCGATCCCGCCGCGTACAGCGCCTACGACTGGAGCCTGTATGGTACGGTGATCAACTGCGGCGCCTATACGGCGGTCGATCGCGCCGAGACGCCCGAGGGGCGCGTGCTGGCATGGAAGGCGAATGCCACTGGTCCCGCACTGCTGGCGCGCACGTGCGCGGAGCACGGCATCACGTTGGTGCATATGAGTTCAGACTACGTGTTTGATGGTACGAAGGAAGTGCACGCCGAGGATGAGTCGTTTTCGCCGCTTTCGGTCTATGGTCAGTCCAAGGCGGCAGGCGATATCGCCGTTGCTGGATGTCCAGCTCACTATGTTATTCGCTCGGGATGGGTAGTCGGTGAAGGGCATAATTTTGTTAAGACCATGATGGGACTTTCCGATCGCGTAGCGGATCCTAATGACTCGCTCGCGCGCGTGACAGTGGTAAACGATCAGATTGGGCGTTTGACATTTACCGACGAGATGGCGAAGGCCGCGCTCTGGCTCCTGGGTTATCGCGACGGTTCCGAGATTCCCCTCGAACCGGCGCCATTCGGCACGTATAACGTTACCGGCTCGGGCGAGTCCGCCAGTTGGGCGGAGATCGCGCGCCTCGTATTTGAGCATGCGCACGGTAACGGCGATGCCGTGCAGCCGGTGAGCACCGCGGAGTACTACGTCTCTGCGGCGGGTCCGGTTGCTCCGCGCCCCGTGTACAGCACGCTCTCGCTCGATAAGATCGAAGCTGCGGGGTTCGCTCCAAGGGATTGGCGCGAGTCGCTCTCACTCTATCTCGAGTCATATAATGTTGGCCGCGGTGTGTAGTATTACTTGCGTATTATTATTTAATCAGAGGTCGCTATGTGGGTTCAGTTTATAGAGTGTTTCGTGCTTGGTATCGGGATTTTGCTAATCCCCGGCTTCATGGTATTGAAGAGCCTTTCTGTTCCCGCGTGGGGCGCACTAGGTTTTGCTGCTCCGATTTCAATCATCTGGCTCATCGCGATGGGCGTATTGTTCGGCGCGCTGGGGGTGCATGCATCGCTTGCAACGATGTTTCTTCCCTTACTGCTCATTTCCATTGTGTTCTTTGTTGCTGTTTTCGTTCGAAAGAAGCTCTTGATTACGCATGAGGGCTCAACAAACAACGATAAGGCCATCCAATCGTATTCGCGCTCGCGTGACGAAGTGATTATTATCGGTCTGACCATTGTCATTTCATTGGTTCTCGGCTTCGCCATCTTTGTCAAGCAGCTTGATGGTCCAGATTCTTTCATTCAAGAATATGATAATGGTTGGAATTTGAGTCTAATCCGGAGCTATGCAAGTACCGGCATATACTCGGTTTTCGGTCCTACCGTCTATCCTGATGCTGATTTTATCCCCCCATCAGGTGATATTAACTTTTATCCCGCGACATGGCATTGCCTAGCCGCGCTCCTGACTTCAACCCTGAATGTTTCTCCAGCCCTCGCAGCCAATGCACTCAATACAGTTCTGTCTTTTGTGATTTTCCCACTTGGGATGCTCGCTCTATTGTTCGGGCTCTTCAAGAGCAATCGGCGTTGGCTCATATTCGCTCCGGTGCTGATTTTGGCGTTTCAATCGTTTCCGTGGCGTTTGCTCGAGTTCGGACCTCTGTACTCAAATCTCTCTTCGTTTGCAATTGCCCCCGCCTTCATCGGGTCGTTCATCAAGCTTACCGAGGATAAAGCGAATCTAAAGGATCGCTTCATTTTCGGCGGCCTGAGCTTCGTTACGCTGATTGATATGACTCTCATGCAAACCAATGCGGTATTTACTTGCGGGGTTGTTCTGATTCCATATTGCGTTGCACGGCTATGGGCGATTTCTTCCACGCGTGTGGGCAAGCGACGCTTAGGCATGCTTCGCGTGGGGGCCGTTGCCGGCTTTTTGTTGTTTGTTGTTGCGGTTTGGGCCTTCTTATATCACGCAACCTTCATGCAGCCTATCGTCACCTTTAACTGGCCTTCGTTCTTGTCAAAGCGTCAGGCGGTCATCAATATTCTCTGCTGTGCGATTTCCTCAGACTATGTGCAGCCTCTTCTTGCTGTTCTCATTGTTGCGGGCATGGCTTTCGCCATCTATTCGAAGCGTAATCGATGGCTGATTGTCTCGTATGTGATTGTTGCCTTCCAATATTATGTATGCGCAACGAGCGATGGCGTTTTGAAGCATGTGCTAACGGGGTTCTGGTATACGGATTCGTATCGCATTGCAGCCTCGATGGTATTTGTGGGGATTCCACTCGCTTGCATGGGTGCTTATGCCTTGTTCCGAGTTTGTGCAAAGGTATTCGACCTTATTTCCGCCAAGGGGCATGATGGAGCATGTGTTGGCGCCTCTATCGCTGCCGGAGTGCTTCTCATCGGCCTAATTTATTATCCGAATTTCACGATTTCTCTGCAGCCTGTCCAAACGGCTTTCGGAATGCTGGAGGAGAAATATACGGTTGCCAACAGCACGACGGTCGAGAATGTTCTGACGAGTGGGGAACGAGCATTTCTGCAAGAAGTTGAAGAAATCGTTCCCGATGACGCCGTGATTCTCAACCAGCCCTATGATGGAAGCGCATTTGCCTACGGGCTTTATGACATGAATGTCTATTACCGTTATTTCGGCCAGAACACCGGTACGGATTCGGAGACCAGCAGACTGCTGCGTTTGCGTGTAGACGAATGGGAGTCTGATCCTTCGGTTGCTCAGGCCATACGCGATGCCGATGTTCAATATGTCCTCTTGCTCGATGAAGGGGATGATTCCCAGGAGTCTCGGCGCTTCTTGCCTACTCCGGTAAATAAAGAGGGCGATTTCGCTGGTTTGGAAAACATCTCTGAAAAGGATGCACCAGGCTTCGTCGAAGTTTTACGGGATGGCGATATGGTTTTGTATGAAATTATCGACTAGTGCTTCCCTTGGATATAATCATGAGGTCTGAATTCGAATGATGAAAGGCCTACATGATGAGGTTCAAGCTTGCAAATATTGTTCTTGAAGAGCTCCCGCAGTTTGTGCGGGAGCCCACGCTGTGCTGCAGAAGCACGTCTGTATATAGGGTTGAACAGGGGATTATGCGTTTCTTTGATGCGGGGACGTATGATTTCACGACCTTCTTCGGAGGTCTTTCTACGCAAAAATGGCGCAAGTACACTGCTGCCAAGGAGTTTTACATCCATATGGAGTTGCGCGGGGCGGCGTGTTCCGTCGTTCAGACGCGAGCCGATTCGTTCACGTGGGATACGGCGGAGTTTATCGAGGGGACTGAGGTTGCGTACCCGGCGTCTGAGGAATGGGCGTCCTATGATGCCAAGCTGGTCGTAGGCGATCAGGATGTGCTGAATGCCGTGGCAGTGAGTTCTTCGGGAGCGCTTTCAATTCGCAATGCGTATTATTACACGGAGATCAACGAGTCCTCTTTGCGTCCCGTTGAACTGGCCCTCGCAACTACTACGTTTAGGAAAGAAGGGTATATCGAGCGCAATATTCGCCTCGTCAAGGATTGTATCGTCGGCTCGGACGAAGATATCTCTAGCCACTTCCGTATGCACGTGGTTGATAATGGTCGTTCGTTGGACGTCGATCGGCTCCAGGGCTCGGGTGTCTCGATTTATCCGAATAATAATGTAGGGGGTGCCGGTGGCTTTGCGCGTGGTATGATTGCCGCGCTCGAACAGGAGCCTCAAGCAACCCACGTGTTGTTGATGGATGACGACGTTATCATTTCTCCCGAAAGCATCGTGCGCACATATAATCTTCTGCGCATTGTAAACGATGAGTATAAGGGCGCATTTGTAAGTGGCGCCATGATGAAGATGGATGAGCCTGAAGTCCGTTGGGAAGACACCGGATTTCTTACGTCTAACGGTCACTGTCGACCCATGAAGCCCGTCATGCGCATGAACGATCTGCATGATGTCATCTCGAATGAAATATATCGGGAGCCCCCGTCTATCCCCGCATATGCTGATAGGCAGCAAGAGTATGCTGCATGGTGGTATTGCTGCATCCCGGTCTCCGCGATTAAGCAACATGGCTTACCGTTGCCCATTTTTGTGCGTTATGATGATGTTGAGTACGGGCTTCGTTGCCGCCCGGGCTTCATCACTATGAATGGGATTTGCGTCTGGCACAGTGCGTTTGACAATCGTTATAACGCGGCGGTTGAACGCTACCAGACAACTAGAAATGCTTTCGTTGCACAGAGTATCTCTGGCATTGCTCCCTTGTCTGATTTCACTGAGGAATTTTTCCATAATGTGCAACTTGAGTTGAAGAAATTCTGCTATGCGAATGCCGAGCTTGCATTGGAGGGCTTCGAGGATTATCTCAAGGGTCCTTCGTTCATCATGCAGCCCGTTGCGGAAGAACGGTTTATGCATGCTAATCGCGTGAAGGAACAGCTTCGTCCATTCGATGAGATTCGAGAAGAAGCGCTGAGCTATGGTGTGGATCTCGATCATCTGACCGCGGATCGCGTGACGCTTGATATTCCGAGAACGAGTAAGGAGCGCGCGGAGGATCTCGTTACCTTCAACGGTCAACGCATTAAGGATTATGCGATTTCTGGAAAGGTCGGCATCATCGATGCCCGTGGCTGGGAGTATCCGGCAGGCAAGATTCGCCGAGCCGAGGTGTTAATTGCGGTGGATACCTATTCGAAGACTGCCGCTATTCGGCATAAGGATAAAGCGAAGTTCAAGGAGCTTTGGAGTCGATATAAGCGGGATATGAAGTATTACAAGGCTCATAAAGATGAGTTGACCAAAGCATATGCCGCTGTGAAAGACGAGATTACTTCTATCCCATATTGGAAGAACTATCTCGGAATTGCATAGCGTTTGACAGTGTATACAACGTAAGGCGTGCAGTTATGTGCGCCTTACGTTACTCTCGACAGCGTAACAAGAGGAGTGTGCCGGAATAATGGTTGCCTTCAAGCTGGCAAACATTTTGCTTGAAATCGACGATTTCCTGTCTTCGTATCCCGAAATGCTGTACCGCGCATCCGATGTGCCGGTTCATGAGGCGAGCGAATCTGCCCTCTCGTTCAGCGGCTCCCTTGATTTGATGACGTATTTTAATGGGTTTTCTTGCTCGAAGTGGGGGAAATATACCGGGCTTGATCGCGCGTACCTTCATGTAGAGTTGGCAGGCGATGCGTGCGACATAGAGATGATGGGCGTTTCTTTGGATGCTGCAAAGTCACTTCCGATGACCCCATTGACGGAGCCTGAGCCTCTTGATCACACGCTGGGGCCTTCAGAAACTGGAGTTAGATTCCATTTTGCGGGATCCGACGCGTTTACGCCGATTGAGCTGGAATTCACATTTGATACATGGGCTGTTGTTGGGCCGATTCTAAAATCGTCTGGGACGACTCGGATACGCAATGCGTATTGGTATGCACAGGTGGATGAAGATGCGATTCGATCTGTTCGTCTCGCGCTTGCTACAACGACGTTCAAAAAAGAGGCGTACGTTATCCCAAACATACAAGCTATAAAGGATTCGCTGGGTGCATGTTCAGATCCTATAGCCGGTAAATTCCATATGTTTGTTGTGGACAACGGCAGGACACTTCCGGCTGTCGAATTGAGCGATGAGCTCGTTACGGTGATTCCAAACAATAACGTTGGCGGTGCTGGCGGTTTTGCACGTGGCATGATCTCGGCGCTCGAGGATGAGAGCTCTTTTTCTCATGTTCTGCTGATGGATGATGACGTGCGCATGTCTCCTGAAAGCATAAAGCGAACGTTTAACCTGCTTTCGCTTGTGAGCGACACATATAGAGACGCCTTCATTAACGGGGCGATGCTTAAGCTTTCCGAGCCGGATGTTCAGTATGAAGATGTGGCGCACGTGCTGAATAACGGTCAATTTGATAGGTGCAAAGGCTCCCTCCGCATGACCAGTTTGGCAGATATCGCCTTGAATGAGACGGTTGATGTCGAGGTGCCGAATGCATACGGAGCCTGGTGGTATTCTTGCATTCCGCTTGAGATGGTGAGGAAAAAGGGCCTACCGCTCCCCGTGTTTGTTCGCTGCGATGATGTTGAGTACGGTATGCGCTGCGATCCCATTTACATGTGCATGAACGGAATATGCGTTTGGCATGAGGCATTTGACGGCCGCTACCGTGCTTCGGTAGATGCCTATCAATATATTCGGAACTTCATGATTATGATGGCGTGCGACGATAAGAGCAACGAGACGATATTCTTCCTACGAACCGAGCGGATGTTTATCGTTGCCCTGCGTGCGATGGCGTACGATTTGGCGGATCTCATTGTTTCAGCGCTAGAGGACTATCTCAAGGGTCCAGATTTTCTTTGCACGGCGAATGGCGAGGAGATTCTTAAGGCGAATAGCGTGAAAAACGAGAAGTTGCTTCCTCTTGCAGATGCCTTGAGGGAAGCCGCGGTGAATCATCCTGAATTTGCCGATAAGTTGTTGAAGTTCTCGCCAGATATGAAAGTTCTTCATGACACACGCCCGTCTCCTATCTTTATGAAGGTGATTCGAGCGATTCCGTACAACCGCCATCAGCTTCCCGATGCTCTTTTGCGAGATGATCCGGCGACTGTGTTTTACGGGCCTGGTCCAGCGGCTTCGCGCGATCAGGTTGGGACGCGTATCCTAGTGGCGTGTGATCGCGAGGGCGAGCATGCCCATGTTCGCTTCATGGACCGCGACCGATACCGCTCGCTTCGCGCGCGTTGGAAAAAGGCGAAGCGTGCCTACGGTAAAAAAAGATCCGCGTTGCATAGGGAATATAAGAGCGCAATGCCGAAGCTTACGAGCGTTTCATTTTGGAAGAGCTATCTGGGCATGTCTTAATGTATGGGCGAGCAATGCCGGTTTCGGCATAAAGGGGAGAGCGAGTTGCGTCCGAACGACGTTGTCGAAGAGTCGGGTCTCATGTCCTCAGTGAAGGAAGATGCTGCTGGAGCGAGCAGTGCTGACGATGGGCGAATCGATGAGTACAACGCGCCGCTCTCCATCATCATGCCCTGCTACAACGTCGAGCGGTACCTCGGCGCCGTAATCGAGAGCCTGCGGGTTCAGCCGTATGAAAACTGGGAGCTCATCGCGGTCGATGACGCATCGACCGATGGGACGGCTGAGGCTCTCACTCGCGCGGCGCGGCAAGATGCGCGCGTGAGGCCCGTTCACCACGACCGTAATCACGGTGCTGCTGCTGCGCGCAACACCGGCCTGGCGCACGCGCGCGGCGAATACATCTGGTTTCTCGACCCCGATGACGACTTCGAACCCGCGCTGCTGCCCGAGGCGCTCGGTGCGCTCGAGGAATCGGACGCTGACGTCGCGGTCTTCGGCTGTCGGGAAGAGACGTACGATGCTGCGGGTGCACTGCGCGCGACGCGGGACGTGTTGCCGCCGGCATCTGGCGTCCTCGCGGGCGACGAGCTTCATCGCGCCATACTCGACCTGGAGGAATCCACCCTCTACGGCTACGCATGGAACAAGGTGTACCGCCGCGAGGTCATAGGGTCCGCGCGGTTCCCGGATGTCATGCTCGCGGAGGATCTCCTGTTCAACGTCGAGGTATTCGACCACGTTACCCGCGCCGTCTTCATCCCGCAGCCGCTCTACCACTACAAGAAGCGCCTTCGCGCCAACCTTACAAACCGCTTCGACAAGAACTACTATTCCGAGCATCGCATGCGCATCGAGGCGCTCTATAACCAGCAGGTTCGCTGGGGGCTCGACAGCGCGGAGACCCGCTCCCGCCTGGGCTCGCTCTACGGGCGTTACATCATCTCGGCGCTCGAGCGCAACTGCGACAAGCGCGCCGAGATGTCCCATGCCGACCGCGTGGCCTGGTGCCGGGCGCTCACAGACGATCCGCTCTTCACGACGCTCGTGCAGGGTGCCCACTCCCGGGGAGGCGTCGCGCTCGAGGCATGTCTCGCCCTCATCAAGACCGGCCGCCCCGCGCTCATGCTCGTCCTGGGCAGGCTCGTGCATGTGGTTCGCTCACGCTTGGGTTCGCTGTACGCAAAGCTGAAGAGGCAAAGGTAGACCACATGGCTAAGGTGCTTTCCATCGTCGTTCCGTCGTACAACGTCGAGGCGTATCTCGAGCGCGGGCTGCTTTCCATGTGCGACGAGCGCCTGGCCGACGCGCTCGAGGTCATCGTCGTCGATGATGGCTCCACCGATGCCACGCCCGCGATCGCGCAGCGCTTCGTGGACCGCGAGCCGCGCATCTTCAAGCTCGTCTCCAAGGAGAACGGCGGGCACGGCTCCACCATCAATACCGGCCTCGCCGTCGCGACCGGCACGTATTTCCGCGTCGTGGACGGCGATGATTGGGTGGATACCGAGGGACTCGTGCACCTGATCGAGCAGCTCCGCTCGCTCGATGCGGATCTGGTCGTCGACGAGAAGCGCGAGGTCGACATGAAGACCGGCGCAAGTAAGCTGTTCCCGCTGGTCGAGGGAACGGTCACCGGCCAGGTGCTGCCGTTCTCGACCGTATGCCGCGACCCCGCGATTTCGTCCCAGATCATGATCCACACGCTCACCGTGCGCACGCAGCTCATGCGCGAGGCGGGCGTGCACCTGCTCGAGCATACGTTCTACGAGGATTACGAGTACGTGGTGAAGGCTTCCGTCCCGGCGGAGAGCATCGTGTTCCTCGACCTCGAGGTCTACCAGTATCTCGTGGGCAACGCGAACCAGAGCGTGAGCCATGCGAACTACGTGAAGCGCTGGGACGACCACGAGCGCGTCGTGCTCGAGCTCCTGCGCTACCTGGGCGCATGCCGTGCCCATGCAGACGACTTCACGCCCGAGGCGCTTGCCTACCTCGCGTACAAGGTGCACCTCATCATCGACACGCACTACAACATCGCCCTGCTCTTCGATGACGACCGCCGCCGCGGTCGCGCCCGCGCCCGGGCGTTCCGCGAGGAACTCAAGCGGATCGACGAGGGGCAGTGGCGCTGGGGCAACCGGCGCTACCGTCAGGCGCTGGTGCTCAACCGGCTCGGCATCGGATATGACACCGTCGGACGGCTGCACGGACGCCGGCACGTGTAGGGGTATTGCGTAGGCGGCGTGCGCGCGCCCGCGTTCCGATACAATGACGTTTTGAGATATATGGCACCGGGCTACAGGAAGGGGGAGAGATGCCGTCGCGAGGCCGTATAGCGGTGTTCAGCATCGATGCGAAGCTCGGAGACGAGGTCAGGGGCGCGACGCGCTACACCTTCCTTGCCCAGTTGCTGCACGAGCACGGCTACGAGGTCGACTTCATCACCTCGCGCTTCCAGCATTGGGATAAACGCCATCGCGACGCATCCTTCGACCCCGCGACCGACGCCTACGCCGTCCGTTTCATCGACGAGCCGGGCTACCCCGCGAACATGTGCCCCCAGCGCATCTGGTCGCACCGCATCGCCGCGAAGAACCTCACGGCGTACTTCGAGCAGCACCACGATTACGACCTCATCTACTGCCAGATCCCGCCCAACGACGCGACGCTCGCGGCGGGGCGAGCCGCCAAGCGCTACGGGATCCCGTTCGTGATCGACGTGAACGATCTCTGGCCGGAGGCGTTCCGCGTGGCGCTGGACGTCCCCGTGCTGTCGGACGTGCTCTTCGCTCCGTTTTACCGGCAGGCGAAGCAGGCCTATGCCCTGGCAGACGCTGTGGTGGGCACCTCCGATGAGTACGCGTCGCGCGCATTCAGGGATCGCCGCCAGGACATCCCGAAGGTCGTCGTCTACGTTGGCAACGACATCGACGAATTTGACGAAGGTGCCCGGGAGTTCGCCGGCCAGATCGAAAAGCCCGCCGGCGAGCTCTGGGTGACTTACGCCGGCACGCTGAGCGCCTGCTACGACATCGACACGCTCATCCGCGCGATGGCGGAGGTGCAGCGCACGCACCCCGAGGCCAAGCTGAAACTGCTGGGCGATGGGGGAGAGCGAGCGCACCTCTTCGAGGCCGCGTCCGAGACCGGGTGCGATGTCGAGTTTTTGGGGTATCAGCCCTACCGGAAGATGGCGGCGTACCTCTGTGCCTCGGACATCCTGGTGAACTCGCTGGTGGGCAAGGCGGCGCAGAGCATCGTGACCAAGATTGGCGACTATCTCGCCGCGGGGAAGCCCCTCATCAACGCCGCAGTGGGCGCGGAGTTCCGCCACAAGGTCGAGGAGGACGGCTTCGGCGTCAACGTCCAGCCGGGCGACGCCTCGGCGCTGTCCGCCGCGCTCGTGCGCCTCATCGAGGACGCCGCGGCGCGCGAGCGCATGGGGAAGCGGGCGCGGGGCATCGCCGAGCAGCAGTTCGCGCGCAGGGTGGCGTACCAATCGACGGTGCAGCTCATCGATGACCTGGTGCGCGAGGGCAAGCAGGGCAGATGAAATGTGTTGCCTGGTACGTGCGCGGTGCTGCGCCAAGCAAAACAGGTATGATTATCCGATGTCTGAACCGACAGATTAGGTAGGGGAGCGATCGTGGCAGATAGCTCAGCGAATCATTCGAATTACGTCTCGGGCACGTTCTCGAAGGACGCCTTCATTCTTCGCCAGCTGGTTTCGACCGATTTCAAGCTCAAGTATCGCCGCAGCATCTTGGGTGTGGTGTGGAGCGTGCTCAACCCGCTGCTCATGATGATCGTCATGAGCGTCGTGTTCTCGTACATGTTCCGATACAACATCGAGAACTACCCGCTCTACCTCATCATCGGCAACATCACCTTCGCCTTCATGAGCGATTCCACGAATCAGGGCATGACCTCGATCATCAACGCCTCCTCGCTGCTGAAGAAGATCAAGGTCGACCGCTTCCTCTTCCCGGTGCAGAAGGTGCTCTTCGCGTTGGTGAACTTCGCCTTCTCGTTCGTCGCCGTCCTGGCGGTCATGCTGTGGTTCCGCGTGGTACCCACCTGGCATTTCATCTTGCTGCCCGTCTGCCTCCTGCTGCTCGTGGTGTTCTGCAGCGGGCTGGGTCTGCTGCTATCGGCCGCCGCGGTGTTCTTCCGCGACGTCATGCACCTGTGGGGCGTGGTCATCACCGCTTGGAACTACCTCACCCCGGTGTTCTGGGATGCGCAGATGCTCGTCGACAACCACGCGCCCTGGTTCGTGCTCGCGGTCGTCCGGCTGAACCCCATGTACAACTACATCCAGTTCATGCGCGACATCGTGCTGTGGCAGACGGTTCCGTCCTTCGAGACGGTCGCGCTCTGCGTGGTGTGGGCGGTTGTGATGATCGCGATCGGCATCTTCGTGTTCAAGAAGACCGAGCACAAGTTCATCCTCTACATCTAGGGCGGGGCCATGTCTGAGCAGATTGCGACAAACGAGCAGGAATATGCCATCGAGGTCAAAGATGTGACCATGGTGTTCAACATGGCGAGCGCCAAGTTGAACAGCCTGAAGGAGTACTTCATCGCGCTTGCGCGCCGCGAGCTCTTCTTCAAGGAATTCAAGGCGCTGAAGAACGTGAGCTTCAACGTGCCGAAGGGTTCCGTCGTCGGCTTGGTCGGCACGAACGGCTCGGGCAAATCGACCATGCTCAAGATCATCGCCGGGGTGCTCGAGCCCACCGAGGGCGAGTGCGTCGTGCGCGGGAACATCGCGCCCCTCATCGAGCTCGGCGCCGGCTTCGACATCGAGCTCACCGCGCGCGAGAACATCTACCTCAACGGTGCGCTCCTGGGATACACGAAGACGTTCATCGACGAGCACATCGACGACATCATCGATTTCGCCGAGCTGCACGACTTC
Source organism: [Collinsella] massiliensis (assembly GCF_002161605.1). Classification (NCBI taxonomy): domain Bacteria; kingdom Bacillati; phylum Actinomycetota; class Coriobacteriia; order Coriobacteriales; family Coriobacteriaceae; genus Enorma; species [Collinsella] massiliensis. The sequence continues at coordinate 44,070 of NZ_NFIE01000006.1, forward strand.
ATGGACATGCCGCTCAAGAACTACTCAAGCGGTATGGTGGCGCGCATCGCGTTCGCCATCGCGACGGTGACCGAGCCGGATATCCTGATCGTCGACGAGACACTTTCGGTGGGCGACGTGTTCTTCCAGGAGAAGTGCATGAACCGCATCCGGAGCTTCATCGACACCGGCAAGGTCACGGTGCTCTTCGTGAGCCACGACATCAACCAGGTTGAGAACCTGTGCCAGACCGCCGTGTGGATCGAGAAGGGCGTCAAGCGCATGGAGGGCCCCGTCGCCGAGGTCTGCGAGGCATACCGCAACCAGTAGTGGGGTGTAGCTGCTCCTGAGCTAGTCGCTCGCCTCGTCTCTCGCCTGCCCGCGGATATACTCTTTGAATCCGGGCAGGGCAAAACGGAACGCGCCGCCAGGTGTCTCCTCGATAATGCCCTGTTCGATGAGGCGCTTTTTGTAGACCGTGATATGACTTGAAGGTTTCTGCAGCCTCTGCATCAAATCGGAGCGTTTCGACTGCGCTTCATCTTCGGACATGGCGATGAGGAATGCCTTGTCATGTTCGGAGAGCTCCGAATACGTTGCGTCAAAGATGCGCGTCGCAAGCTCTTCGCGGGCGAGTTTCGCGCCTTGCTGCACATGTTCAAGCGAGATGGCTCCATGGTCGCTTGACGCATTCCATGAGCGATAGCCAACGAGCTGAAAGAGATAGGGAAAGCCCTCGATCGCGTCCGCTGCGTACGCAAGCGCCCCATCGTCGATCGTCTTGCCGCCGCTCTCAACGGTGAGGCGAAACGCCTCCACCACTTCATACCGAGGGATGGAGCCAAGCTGATAGCGCGCAGCGCGGCGGAGAAACGAGGTTGAATCTCCGGAGACGAGGGAATTGATGCGGTGGGGAAGGCCGGCCATGAAGAGGGCCACCTTTCGGTCTTCACGCACAAAGTGCTGGTATGTGGTGACGAGGCGCTCCATCGCCTCAAGGTCCGGATCGACCTCGTCAACGGTGATGAGCAGGCCGCAGTGCATCTCGCTGAGCTTTTCGAGCAGGTCACTCATTGTGATACGCCACGTTTCTGGTCGGTGATTTTCCTTAGACCACGAGATTCCCCCAATGCCAGCGATGTTCAAACCGGTAATGGTGCGTTGGTCCTCCTTGTAGATGAGGTGTTGCGTCGCGCGCTCTGCCTGTGCTCGGATTTCTTCGAGCATGTCATTCGAGGCGGTGACATCGGCGCAGATCCATCCGGATGCTTCGGCGATGCGGCCGAGGTGCGTGAGGAGTGCGGTCTTGCCCGTCCCGCGCGCTCCCACGAATAACGTGCACCGGTCTGGATTGTTGTCCGGATCTTGGAATACCGAGCTGATTTCGTCGATGATTGATTCACGGCCGGCGAAATAGGGGGGGACTTTGCCGAATATGGGGGTGAAGGGGTTTGACGGTTTGAGGATCGAGGTATCTGATGCCTGCATGCTTCGCTCCTTCGATGCTTTTATTTATTTTAGCAGCTTTTAACTTTTTTAGCATCTATTATTTCTTTTAACGGTTTTAGTATACCCGCATCAGCAATAGCATAATTATGCTCGCAAGGTGTTGCATCATGGGAGCGGACGCCCATAACGAATGCGACCCGGATGCTGCCATCCGGGTCGCGCTCATGTTCGGTTGGTGCGCCCAGGGGGATTCGAACCCTCGACCTTGAGATTAGAAGTCTCCTGCTCTATCCAGCTGAGCTATGGGCGCATGTGACGGACTATGCTGCCGTGCCCCCGATTATAGACGAACCCCGCCGCGCCCGCACTTAAACATGAACGTGAACGGGCTCGTTGTTCTCGTTCGACCAGAAGAAGCTCCGGTATCCGCCGACAAGAAACAGGCTAGGCAACCTTCAGCCCTCCGTTTGACGCGTAGCGATACAGGAGGTGGGCGTTGTCGCGCAGGAACTCTTCGAACCGTTCGACTTCCGCGTCTGAGAACGCGCCCTCCCATGCGGTCCATGTATACGAGGGCAGCTCACAGCGAGCGGAGTCGAAGCCGTGCTCGTTCGGACGCTCGAAATGGACGAGCACCTTGTCGAGGCCATCCTCGTGCAGAATCTGGGAATGGGTGACTTCCGTCCCGTCTTCGAGGGTCATATACGGATACATCACGGGAATCACCTTCTCGGCGCGTGCGTGAGCTGCATATCTCGGAACCGCTTATAGTTTACTTCGACGAGGCTTGTGCGACGGTTGCGGTGTAAGGCGTGTTTCCCCTAACTTTGCTTGTCGGCTTTCGTGAAAGTGGGTACGATATAAAGCGATGGGTCCGGGAATGACCTCTGCACGCAAGTCACCGGGCCTCAATCATATCTATTGGAGGTGTTCGATGGCATTCGCGTCCGAACAGCCTCTTCTCCATCAAGGCGACAACATTTCGAACTGCTCGACTAGGACATGGGCGGAACGCTGGCTTTCGTCCGAGCGCCTTGCACCCTATCTTGCGGATTGCGAGGGCGACATCGATCGTGCACTTGCGCTCTATGAATGGAACGTTGCGCTCGGGCAAGTGCTCATGCGCGATATCTCCCACTTTGAGGTTGCGCTGCGCAACGCCTACGACAGGGTGATGTGTGAGGGCTGGCATGGTGATGCGCATTGGTTGCTGGACGACGCATCGCCTGCGCGCAGGCCTGTTATGCGGAGGTCGAAGCGCGGAGAACTCGACGCGAACCGGATTAACCGGAAGGCGATCGACGCGGTGATCGGGCGACTGCCAAGTGGCGCAACGTCCGGTTCGGTTGTATCTAACCTTACGCTGGGGTTTTGGGTTCATCTCTCGGATCGTTCCCGTGAAGCGGTTATCTGGAGAACCTTCCTCTATCGAGCATGGCCGAAGGGGACTGATCGCCGGAATCTTCAGCCGCGCGCCTGGACGGTATTCTTCGCGTGCGCAACCGGGTCGCTCATGCTGAGCGCCTGTTTGATCCACAAAATGGAAGGCCATCGCCGCTCGCTGCGGATGAAGATGCCGTTGCATTATTGCGCGCTCTTTGTCCGGAGGCTGCAGAGCGGTTGTATGGGGACGAGCCGACCCCTGTGAAACGGTTCCGCGAAGAGCACCCTGCTCCCGCCAAGGTGAGGCTATAAACATGGGCCTGTAGTTGGTTGGTGTGGAGGGGGGGCGACGTGAATAGCGTTTCTCCAGTGGCTGCGGCCAGGCATCTCGAACTGCATCCTATGCCTGATTCCGGCATCGTACCTCGATACCGCCCCTCCACACGGCCGCAAAGCAGCACCTCCGCCGCCGCGTCCACCCCGCCCTCCGCCCGCCATGTTTCCGTCTCGTCCAAACACCCGCCATCATTCGTATTCTGTTACTTTTAGCACACGTTTGAGGTACACTAATCCTGTCGTATGTCAGCCTCGCGGCGGGTCGGCCGTCGCTGGCGTGTAGAACAGAAGGAGACAAGCTATGGTTTCTGAGAAGGTCACCCTTATCAACCCCCAGGGTCTTCACATGCGTCCCGCGGGTCTGTTCGCGTCCACCATGGGCAAGTTCGCCTGCGACGTGACCGTCGTCACCCCCGAGAAGGAGGTCAACGGCAAGTCCCCCATGGCGCTCATGGCCGCCGGCATCCCCTGCGGCACCGAGGTCGAGATCCGCTGCGACGGTGCCGATGAGGCTGACGCCCTCACCACCGCCATCGACCTCATCAAGAGCGGCCTCGGCGAGTAGCACGCTGCCCCGCCTGGCGTCGTGAGCAAGTAGTTCATCAGGTGAGCGCAGGTGCCTTTTGCGGGTGCCTGCGCTTTTTTGAGCTGCCCCCTTGGCAGCAATGCACGGAGAGAGGACACGCAATGTTCGAGGGAGTCAACGCATCCGAGGGCATCGGCATCGGTACCGTCGTCGTAGCGGTCGAGCCCGACCTGACGTTCGATCCGGTCACGATCCCCGAGGATCAGCGCACCGCCGAGCGTGAGCGCTATCAGTTCGCCCTGGGCGCCTTCTGCAAGAAGACCGAGGCCCAGGCCGAGCACATGAAGGAGACCGTGGGCGAGAACGAGGCCGAGATCATGGTCGGCCACATCGCCATGGCGAAGGACCCCGGCCTCACGGACCAGATCAACAGCCTCATCGATAACGGCGTCTGCGCCGAGCAGGCCCTCGTCGAGGCGAGCACCATGTTCGAGAACATGTTCCTCGCCATGGACGATGAGATGTTCCGCCTGCGCGCGTCCGATATCGCCGACATCCGCACCGGCCTCCTGTGCGAGCTGCTCGGCAAGGAGGTCGTCGACCTCTCCACGCTCCCGCCTGCGTCCGTCATCGTGGTGCACGACCTCACCCCGTCCATGACCGCGACCATCGACAAGGACAACGTCGCCGGCATCGTGACCGAGGTGGGCGGCCGTACCTCGCACTCCGCGATCATCGCCCGTGCCCTCGAGATCCCGGCCGTCCTCTCCGTGGTGAACAGCTGCGCCGCCATGCGCCCCGGCGCCCGCGCCATCGTCGACGGCACGCACGGCCAGGTCATCCTCGACCCCGATGAGGCCACGCTCGCCGACTACACCGCCAAGGCCGAGACCATGGCGGCCGAGAAGGCCGCGCTCGAGGCCTTCCGCGGCAAGGAGACCGCCACGGCTGACGGCGTGCACAAGGTGCTCGCCGTGAACATCGGCGGCCCGGGCGACGTCCCCGCCGCGCTCGAGCACGACGGCGAGGCCATCGGCCTGTTCCGTACCGAGTTCCTCTTCATGGACGCCACCTCGCTGCCCACCGAGGAGGAGCAGTTCCAGGCCTACCAGAACGTGGCGCTCGCCCTCAAGGGCGCCCCGGTGATCATCCGCACGCTCGACGTGGGCGGCGACAAGGAGATCCCGTACCTGAAGCTCCAGAAGGAGGACAACCCCTTCATGGGCTACCGCGCCGTGCGCTACTGCCTGGACAACCCCGATGAGTACAAGGTCCAGCTCCGCGCGCTCCTGCGTGCGAGCGCGTTCGGCGACATCAAGATCATGGTGCCGCTCGTCACCTGCATGGAGGAGCTCCGCCAGGTGAAGGCGCTCGTGGAGGAGTGCAAGTCCGAGCTCGACGCCGAGGGCGTGGACTACAACAAGGACATCGAGGTCGGCGTCATGATGGAGACGGCCGCCGCCGCCAACATCGCCGACCTGCTCGCCGACGAGGCCGCGTTCTTCTCCATCGGCACGAACGACCTCACCGGCTACACCATGGCTTCCGACCGCGGTAACGACAAGGTGGCCTACCTCTACAGCTGGTACTACCCGGCGGTGCTGCGCGCCATCAAGAAGATCATCGTGAGCGGCGTCGAGAAGGGCATCATGGTGGGCATGTGCGGCGAGGCCGCGGCCGACCCGCTGCTCACGCCGCTGCTCATCAGCTGGGGCATGGAGGAGTTCTCCGTCTCCGCCCCGAGCGTCCTGCGCACGCGCAAGACCATCTCGCAGTGGACGAAGGCCGACGCCGACGCCCTCGAGGAGAAGGTCATACAGCTCAAGACCGCCGAAGAGGTCAAGGCTGCCCTCGAGGAGGCCTCGCGCAAGTAGGCGTTCAGCGCATTGTGCGACCGGGGTGCGGGCGGGCTGCCCGGCCCGCGTCCCGGCCTTGAGCGGGAGCGTTCCGTTTGTTAGCGAACGGAAAGCTCTCGCAACTTCGCTTGCATTCGCTGCACGGCGCGTCTATCCTTTGCGCCGTGCAGTTTTCTTGTGAAAGGAAGGTGGCTGTTCATGTTCTACACGCTCACCGCTAACCCCGCCGTCGACATGACCGTGTCCTGCCCCTCGCTCATCCCGAACGAGAACGTGCGCTCGATGTCGGCGAGCTATACCGCCAACGGCAAGGGCCTCGACGTGTCGTTCGCCCTCAAGAAGTTCGGCGTCGACTCGGTGGCGCTCGGCTTCTTCGCGGGCTTCACCGGCAAGTACGTGGTCGATGAGACCATGAACTCCGGCTGCCTGTGCCGCCCCGTCTGGATCGACGGCGTCACGCGCATCAACTCCTACTTCAACGACGGCGAGAACGAGTACGGCATCCTGAACCCCGGCCCTGTGCTCACGCCCCAGGGCGAGCAGGAGCTCTACAAGATCCTCGACACCACGGGCGACCTCGAGTGCCTCATCGTTTCCGGCTCGCTGCCGCGCAAGGCCTCGAAGGACTTCCTCGACCAGGTCGTGAAGCACGCGCAGGATCGCGGCGCCGACGTGGTGCTCGACCTCTCGAGCGATAAGCTCAAGACGCTCTGCGCCACGCACCCGCTGCTCATCAAGCCGAACCACCACGAGATGCGCGAGATCTTCGGCGTGCAGATCGACACCGACGACGACGCCCGCCGCGCGCTCGCGCTCGCCCATGAGGCCGGCGTGCAGAACGTGCTGCTCACCATGGGCAGCCGCGGCAGCGCCTACTTCTCGAACGGCGAGGACATCTGGTACGCGAAGCGCGACTTCAACATCAAGCTCGTGTCCTCCGTGTGCGCCGGCGACTGCACGCTCGCGGCGTTCCTGCTCAAGTGGTACCACGACCGCGACAACGTCGAGGAGGCCATGAAACTCGCCATGGCGACGGGCGCCAACGTGGCCGAGAGCGTCGGCCTGGGCGACTTCGCGCATGTCGACGAGTACAGCAAGCGCGTCACGGTGCGCAAGCTCTAGTTCCGCTGGACAGCCTCGGCTCAATGCCGAAGACAGGCGCCGCGCTCCTCGATTCGGGGGCGCGGCGCTTTTTTGCTGTCGCGGGGCGCCCAATGAGGGTATGCTAGCGGGGTCGATATGTACGTTCGAGCAAGGAAGGGAACCAGCTCCTATGGATCAACGAGTTTCTCTGACGCCTGAATTCACCGCCGATTGCCGCGAGGCGCTCGAGGCGGATATCTGCGCGCGCATCGCCCGCAACGCCGTGACCTCCTCCGGCGTGCGCGCTGCCGCTCGCGATGCCGAGGTGGCGGCGCTTGCCACCACGACCTTCGACATCCAGCTCGAGCAGGGCGAGATCACCGATCAGAAGCGCTCGGGTCGCTGCTGGATGTTCGCGAGCCTGAACACCATGCGCTACCGCATCATGAAGAAGCTCGGCATCAAGACCTTCGAGCTCTCCCAGGCCTACCCGCTCTTCTGGGATAAGTACGAGCGCGCGAACTGGTTCTTCGAGAACATCATCGCCACGGCGGGGGAGGAGCTCACCTCGCGCGAGGTGGCCTACCTGCTCGCCGATCCGCTCTGCGACGGCGGCCAGTGGGACATGTTCCGCTCGCTCGTGAAGAAGTACGGCGTCGTGCCGAAGGAGGCCATGCCGGAGACCGTCTGCTCGAGCAACACGGGCGACATGAACAAGTACCTCACGCGCTACCTCCGCGCGGGCGCCAAGCGGCTGCGCGACGCCCTCGCCGCCGGTGCGACCGCCGATGAGGCGCGAGCGGTGAAGCAGGAGCTCATGGAGGGCGTCTACCGCATGCTCGCCATCTGCCTGGGCGAGCCGCCGGCGAGCTTCGAGGTGCGCATCCGCGACGAGAAGAACGAGCTCAAGGCGAACGGCACCTACACGCCCCAGCAGTTCTTCGCGGAGTTCGTCGACATGAACCTCGACGACTACGTCTCCATCATCAGCGCGCCCACGGCCGACAAGCCGTACCTGCGCTCGTACACGGTCAAGTACTTGGGCAACGTGGTCGAGGACGGCACGGTGCGCTACGTGAACCTGCCCATCGACGCGCTCAAGCGCGTGGCGGTGGCGCAGCTGAAGGACGGGCTGCCCGTGTGGTTCGGCTCCGACGTGGACCAGGGGTTCCTCTCCGCCGACGGCGTGCTCGACCCCGCGGCGCTCGACGTGGACACGCTCTTCGGCCTGCCGATCGAGACGGGGCTCGACAAGGCCGCGCGCCTGGATTACGGCGAGTCCGTCATGACGCACGCCATGACGCTGCAGGGCGTGAACCTTGACGAGGACGGCGCGCCCACGCGCTGGCGCATCGAGAACAGCTGGAGCGACGAGCACGGCAAGAAGGGCTACGACGTCGCGTCCGATGCCTGGTTCGACGAGTACGTCTACCAGGTCGTCGTCGATAAGAAGTACCTCACGGACGAGGAGCTGGCGGCCTATGAGGCCGAGCCCACCGTGCTCGCGCCGTGGGACCCGATGGGCACGCTCGCCTGCTAGCGCGGGCGTGGCCGGCGGCCCGGACGCATGTCGGGCTGCCATCTTGCAGGTTGTGGAGGCGGCTGGCCGGCGCGGGGCGCGGGGTCGCCGCGAGGAGACAGGAGGCGCGCGATGGATGCGAAGCTCGAGCAGGCCGCCGGGGCCGCCTCCGTGCCGGCGCCCGCGCTGAACGGAACCCGTCCGAGCGCGGGTGCGCTCGCCGTGCTCGCGGCCCTCGAGGGCGCCGGGCTCGAGGCGTGGATCGTGGGCGGATGGGTGCGCGACGCGCTCCTCGGCGCGCCGAGCCACGACGTCGACATCTGCTGCGCGGGCTCCTGGCAGGAGAACGAGGCGGCGCTCGAGGCGGCGGGCATCCGCGTGGTGGAGTCGGGCGTGCGGTTCGGCGGCATCGCGGCCATCGCGGGCGGCGAGCGCATCGAGGTGACCTCGTACCGGCTGGACGGGTTCTACACGGACGGCCGGCACCCGGAGAGCGTGCAGCGGGCGCGCACCGTGGAGGAGGACCTCGCCCGGCGCGACTTCACCGTGAACGCGATGGCCTGGCATCCGGAGCGCGGGCTGCTCGACTGCTTCGACGGCGCGGGCGACCTCGCGCGGCGGCAGATCCGCGCGGTGGGGGAGCCGCGCCGCCGCTTCGAGGAGGACGCCCTGCGCATGCTCCGGGCGGTGCGCTTCGCCTGCCGGCTCGACTTCTCCATGGACCCGGCCACCGCCGAGGCGCTCGCGGCCTGCGCCCCGCTCCTCGACGCGGTCGCGCGCGAGCGCGTGGGCTGGGAGCTCGATGGCATCCTCGCCACGGGGCGCGGCGGCGATGCGCTCCTGCACTACCCCGAGCTCATGTGCGCCGCCATCCCCGAGCTCGCCGCGTGCCGGGGGTTCGACCAGCACAGCCGCTACCACGCCTTCGACGTGTACGAGCACACCGCGCGCGTCCTCACAGTCGCCGGCGAGCTCTCGCTCTCGCGCGTGGACGGGGCGGGGCCGGACACCGCGCCGTCCCCGTCGCTCATGTGGGCGGCGCTGTTGCACGATGTCGAGAAGCCCGCGTGCTTCACCCTCGACGAGCGCGGCAACGGTCACTTCTACGGGCACCCCGAGCGCAGCGCCGAGGCCGCGCGCGCCATCATGGGCCGCCTGGCCTGCCCGGGCGCGCTCGTGCGCGACGCGTGCCTGCTCATCCGCTACCACGACCGCCCGCTCGAGGCGGAGCGCACCGACCTGCTGCGCATGATGGGACGCCTCTCCGGGTCCGGGCTCGACACGGTTCGCCTCATGAACGAGCTGCTCGACCTCAAGCGCGCGGACACCCTCGGCAAGGCGCCGTCGTGCTTCTACTACGTCGAGGACATCGAGCGGATGCGCGAGATGGTGCGCGAGCTCGTGGCGAACCGGGAGCCGTACAGCACATCGACGCTCGATCTGAGCGGGCGCGACCTCATCGAGGCGGGCGTCAAGCCCGGGCGGCAGGTGGGGGCGCTGCTCTCCCGCGCGCTCGATGCGGCGATCGACGGCGTGGTTCCCAACGCGCGCGCGGAGCTGCTCGCGTATCTGGGGCTGTAGGCGTACCGGGCGGCTGCCGGCGACGCGCCGGGGTTCGGTGCGCCCATCCCGCCGCGGGCTTCTGCTATCATCCTTTCGGTAACACGTTTTGCTTAATTCGTAACACCGAAAGGACGATGCGGTGAGCGCACACCATTCGGATACCATCACGCGCCGATGCCTGCTCACGGGCACCGCGGCCTTCGCTGCAACCGCCGCCCTCGCGTCCGCGGGATGCGCGGGAGGCTCGGGGCAGGGGACTGCCGGCTCGAGCGGCTCTGCGGCTGCGGGCGACGTGGACTCCGCGCACCAGGTCATCGTCGCGATGAGCCCCACGAGCGAGCCCGCGGCGGGCTTCGACCCCCTCGTCTCGTGGGGGTGCGGCGAGCACATCCATGAGCCCCTCATCCAGTCCACCCTCATCACCACGGATGCCGACCTCGCCTTCCAAGGCGACCTCGCTACGTCCTGGGAGTGCTCCGAGGACGGCCTGACCTGGACGTTCTTGCTGCGCGACGACGTGGTCTTCTCGGACGGGGAGCCCCTCTCGGCCGAGGACGTCGCCTTCACGGTGAACTCCGCCGTGGCGAGCGACACGTTCGAGTCGGACCTCTCCATGGTGGACGAGGCCGTCGCGCTCGACGGCGCGACCGTCGAGCTGCACCTGAACAAGCCTTACAACGCCCTACTCTACACGCTCGCGGTGCTCGGCATCGTGCCCGCGCACGCCTACGGCGAGGGGTACGGGGCGGCGCCCGTCGGGTCCGGCCGCTACCTGCTCGAGCGCTGGGATCGCGGCCAGCAGGCGATCTTCCGCGCGAACCCGTCGTACTACGGCGAGGCGCCGCGCATGGAGCGCGTCGTCGTCGTGTTCATGGACGAGGACGCGGCGCTCGCGGCGGTGCAGGCGGGCGAGGTCGACATCGCCTACACGTACGCGACCCATGCGCACCAGGCCTTCGACGGTTTCGAGCTCGTGAACTACGCGACGGTCGACTCGCGCGGGATCTCGCTGCCCGCCGTCCCCGCCGGCGCTACCAAAGCCGGGCAGGGCGATGTGGCTTATGCCGCCGGCAACGACGTGACCTGCGACGTCGCGGTCCGCCGCGCCATCATCATGGGGCTCGACCGCGACCGCGTGATCGAGCACGTGCTCGAGGGCTTCGGCGCGCCGGCATTTAGCGTGAGCGACGGCATGCCGTGGTCGAGCGCGGACATGGAGGTCGCCTGCGACCCTGAGGGCGCCTGCGCGCTGCTGGACGCCGCGGGCTGGGTTCCCGGCGAGGACGGCGTCCGCGCGAAGGACGGGCTGCGCGTCGCCTTCGACCTCTGGTACGCCTCGGACGATTCCGTGCGCCAGGCCATGGCCTACGAGGTGGCCGCCCAGCTCGCCCAGCTCGGCCTCGAGGTGAGCCCGCGCGGCGGCAGCTGGGATGAGATCTACCCGCATCAGTACGAAGCGCCCGTGCTCTGGGGCTGGGGCTCCAACTCGCCCGTCGAGGTTTACGCGCTCAACTACTCGACCGGCTGGGGCAACTACGCCTGCTACGAGAGCGCCGCCATCGACGGCCACCTGGACGACGCGCTCGCGCAGCAGGCCATCGAGGATTCCTATGTTCACTGGCAGCTCGCCGCCTGGGACGGCGAGGACGGCTTCGCGCCTGAGGGCGCCGCGACCTGGGCGTGGGTCGCCAACGTCGACCACCTCTATTTCAAGCGCACGGGGCTCGACGTGGCCGAGCAGAAGCCGCACCCCCATGGTCACGGTTGGTCGCTCGTGAACAACGTCGACCGCTGGAGCTGGGCATGACGCGTGTGGTCGCCCGTGCGGCGGCGCGCTTCGCCCTGCTCATGCTGGCGGTGAGCTTCCTCACGTTCTTCCTGGTGAGCGTCTCGCCCATCGACCCGGTCCAGGCGAACGTGGGGCAGGCGGCCTATGCCGCGATGAGCCCGGAGCGGCGCACGGAGCTTGCGGAGCGCTGGGATGCCGGGACGCCGCTCCTCGAGCGCTACGGCGCATGGCTCGCCGATGCGGTGCGGGGCGACCTGGGCGAGAGCCTGCGCTTCAACGCGCCGGTTGCCGAGGTGGTGGGCGAGCGGCTCGGGAACTCGGCGCTGCTGCTCGCGTCGTCTTGGCTCATCGCGGGCGCGGTGGGGCTGGCGCTCGGCGTCGCGGCCGGCGCGCGCCGGGGCAGCTGGGTCGACCGCGCCGTGTGCGCCTACTGCTACCTGCTCTCCGCAACGCCGACGTTTTGGATCGCGCTCGTCGCGCTCATGGTCTTCTCCGTGTACCTCGGCTGGTTCCCGCTGGGCTTCTCGGTGCCCATCGGGGCGTCGGGCGCGGTGTCGCTTGCCGAGCGCCTCTACCACATGGTACTGCCGGCGCTCGTGCTCTCGCTCACCGGCGTCGCCAACGTGGCGCTCCATACGCGCGAGAAGACCATCGACGTGCTGGGCAGCGAGTACGTGCGGTTCGCGCGCTCGCGCGGCGAGGGGACGGGCGAGGTCGTGTTCCGCCATGGCCTGCGCAACCTCGTGCTCCCGGCGCTCACGCTGCAATGCGCGCAGATCGGCGAGATCGTGGGCGGCTCGATCCTGGTGGAGCAGGTCTTCTCGTACCCCGGCCTCGGGCAGGCGGCGGTCACGGCGGCCCTCGGCGGGGACGCGCCCCTGCTCGTGGGCATCGCGCTCGCGACGGCGGCGCTCGTCTTCGCGGGCAACGCGCTCGCGGACGTGCTCAGCCGCTCGATCGACCCGCGGCTGCGTGGGGAGGTGCGATGAGGATGGCGGAGCGGGTCCGGGATACCGGTGCCGCCCTGGGCGGTGGGGGCGCGCCGTGCGCCGATGCCGCCGCGTACGCGGCGCGGCCGCTTTTGCACGCCCCGGCGGCGGACGGCCCGCTGTCCGGGCGGCGCGCCCTCGCGACGGTGCTCGTGCTCGTCGCGGTGCTCATGGTCCTCATCGTCATCGCGGGGCGCCTGCTCGAGGGCGCGGCCACGACGGTGGATTTCGCCGCGCGCAACCTGCCGCCGTCGCTCGCGCACCCCTTCGGCACCGACTGGATGGGACGCGACATGCTCGCGCGGACGCTTGCCGGCCTCTCGACGTCGGTCGTCGTGGGGCTCGCGGCCGCCGCGGCCTCGTCGGTCATCGCGCTCGGGCTCGCGATGGTCGCCGCCCTCGGCGGCCGCCGCGCCGATGCCGCGGTGAGCTGGCTCATCGACCTTACGATGGGCATCCCGCACCTCGTGTTGCTCATCCTCATCAGCTACGCCCTCGGCCGGGGCACGCTCGGCGTGATGGTGGGCATCTCGCTCACCCACTGGCCGAGCCTCGCCCGCGTGCTGCGCGCCGAGATCCTCCAGGTGCGCGCCCAGCCCTACATCGCCTGCTCGCGTGCGCTCGGGGCGGGGGCCGCGCGCATCGCCCTCGCGCACGTCGTGCCCCATGTGCTGCCGCAGTACCTGGTGGGGCTCGTGCTGCTCTTCCCCCATGCCGTGCTGCACGAGGCGTCGATCACCTTCCTCGGCTTCGGCCTTTCGCCCGAGCAGCCCGCGATCGGCGTGATCCTCTCCGAGGCCATGGGCTACCTCACCTCGGGCGCCTGGTGGCTCGCGGTCTTCCCCGGCGCGGCGCTCCTTGCGGTCGTGCTGCTGTTCGGCCGCGCGGGGGCGTGGCTGCGCCGCATGATGTCGCCCGAGGGGGTGCAGGCATGACGGATCATGCTTCCGAGGCGGCTGCGCGCGACGCGGCGCAAACCGGCGCTTCGCCGGTGTGCCCGCTCCTGCGCGTCGAGCACCTCTCGATCGGCTTCAAGATGTACGACCCGGCTGCCCCGTACTTCCGGGCGCGCAAGGTCGAGGTGCCCGTCATCCGCGACCTTGCGCTCACGGTGCGCGCGGGCGAGCTCCTCGCGGTGGTGGGGGCGAGCGGCTCGGGCAAGACGCTGCTCGCCGACGCCCTCCTCGGGCGCTTCGAGCCCAACGCGCGCGTGGCGGGGGACATCTGGTTCGAGGGGTGGCGCTGCGACGCGGCCGAGCTCGCTCGCCTGCGCGGTCGGGGCATCTCGCTCGTGCCGCAGGGGGTGGACAGCCTCGACCCGCTCATGCGCGTGGGCGAGCAGGTGGTGGGCGCCTGCGGGCGCGGCCGGGCGGGCAGGGAGCGCCGCCGGGCGCGGACGGCGCGCATGCGCGAGCTCTTCGACGCCTACGGCCTCGCGGCCGAGGTCGAGCGGATGTACCCCTACGAGCTCTCCGGCGGCATGGCGCGGCGCGTGCTGCTCATGTGCGCGCTCATGGACGAACCGCGGCTCATCGTCGCGGACGAGCCCACGCCCGGCCTCGACATGGATCTCGCGGTGCATGCCCTCCGCGACCTGCGCGCCTTTGCGGACGCGGGCGGCGGCGTGCTGCTCATCACGCACGATCTTGAGCTCGCGCTGCGCGTCGCCGACCGCGTGGCGGTGTTTCGCGCGGGCACGGTGGTCGAGGAGACGGCGAGCGCGAACTTCGCCGCCCCCGAGCTCCTCGCGCATCCGTTCTCGCGCGCGCTCTGGCACGCCATGCCCGAGCATGATTTCGCCGCGGCGCGCGGCGGGGAGGGGGAGCGATGAGCCTCGAGGCACACGATGTCTCCTTCTCGTACGTGCCGGGGCACCCGGTGCTCGAGCGGGTGAGCCTGGCCGTGGAGCCGGGCGAGCGCGTGGCCATCGCCGCGCCGTCCGGTGCGGGCAAGTCGACGCTCTGCCGCCTGCTCGCGGGGTACCTGGAGCCGCAGGCGGGTGAGGTCCTCGTGGACGGGGGGCGGGCGGGCGCGCACGCGGCCCGTGCCCGCGCCGGTCGCGGCCCCTGGCCCGTGCAGCTCATCGTCCAGCACCCGGAGCAGGCGTTCGACCCGCTCGCGCGCATGGGGCGGAGCCTCGTTGAAGGGGTGCCGCGGCTGGGGGCTCGCGGTGCGCATGCGGGGGTGCGCTCCCGCCGGGCGGCCCTCGAGCGCGCCCGGGAGACCGGCCTCCTCGAGCGTTTCGGCATCCGCGACGCCTGGTTCGAGCGCCTCCCGCACGAGCTCTCGGGGGGCGAGCTCATGCGCTGCTGCATCGTGCGGGCGCTCCTCGCAGAGCCCCGCTACCTCATCTGCGACGAGATGACCGCCATGCTCGACGCCGTGACCCAGGCCGAGCTCTGGCGCGCGGTCGTCGCCATCGCCGACGAGCGCCGCATGGGCCTCGTCCTCGTCTCGCACAGCCCTGCGCTCGTGCGGCGCCTCGCCACCCGCGTCTATCCCCTGTGAAGCCGGCGCGGGCGGATCTGCCCGAGCACCGCGCTCCGCAGCCGGCGCCCGCGCGTTTCGGTTGGATGAAATCGCACGCCATCCCTGCCACCCGGCCGCGCGAGTGCTACGATAAAGACCCGTAAGTACGAAGCGCCCGCGCCCGGCTGCGGCGAGGGGCCTACTACGGGAAGCGCAGGTACACAATCATGACGAAGCACATCTTCGTGACCGGCGGCGTCGTCTCGTCGCTCGGCAAGGGCATCACGGCCGCCTCGCTGGGGCGTCTCCTCAAATCGCGCGGCTACAAGGTCACCATGCAGAAGGCCGACCCGTACCTCAACGTCGATCCCGGCACCATGAGCCCGTTCCAGCACGGCGAGGTCTTCGTCACCGAGGACGGCTATGAGAGCGACCTCGACCTCGGCCACTACGAGCGCTTCATCGACGAGAACCTCACGCGCGACTCCAACTTCACCACGGGCGCCATCTACCGCTCGCTCATCACGCGCGAGCGCCGCGGCGACTTCCTCGGCGGCACCGTCCAGGTGATTCCGCACGTCACGAACGCCATCAAGGACAAGTTCCGCCGCATCGAGGAGCAGACCGGCTCGGACGTGGTCATCACCGAGCTCGGCGGCACGATCGGCGACATCGAGAGCCAGCCGTTCGTCGAGGCGATCCGCCAGTACCGCAAGGACGTCGGCGCCGAGAACGTCTGCTACATCCACGTGTCGCTCGTGCCCTACATCGCCGCGGCCCACGAGGTGAAGACGAAGCCCACGCAGCACTCGGTGAAGGAGCTCCGCAGCCTCGGCATCCAGCCCGACATCATCGTGCTGCGCAGCGACCACGAGATCGATGACGCCATCCGCCACAAGATCGCGAGCTTCTGCGACGTCGATGTGGACTGCGTCTTCACGAACGAGGACTGCGCCTCCATCTACGACGTGCCGCGCATGCTCGCCGACCAGGACTTCGACCTGCGCGTCTGCGAGCGCCTGGGGCTCGACCCGCGCGAGCGCCACATGGACGACTGGTACGGCTTCCTCGCGAAGAAGGACCACGCGAACCAGCATGCCGACGCCATCAAGGTCGCCGTGGTGGGCAAGTACACGCAGCTGCCCGACGCTTACCTGTCCGTGATCGAGGCCGTGCGCCACGCGGGCGTCTACTTCGACCGCCACGTGGACGTCCAGCTCGTGGACGGCGAGGCGCTCTCCTGGGAGGACTGCCCCGCCGTGCTGGGCGACGCCGCGGGCATCGTGGTGCCGGGCGGGTTCGGCGTCCGCGGCCTTGAGGGCAAGATCTGCGCGGCGCGCTACGCCCGCGAGCATAAGATCCCCTACCTGGGGCTCTGCCTGGGCATGCAGGTGGCCGTCTGCGAGTTCGCGCGCCACGTGGCGGGGCTCGCGGACGCGAACTCCACCGAGTTCGAGCCCGAGTGCGCCCATCCCGTGATCGACCTCATGAGCTCGCAGGAGGACGTGACCGAGAAGGGCGGCACCATGCGCCTGGGCGCCTACCCGGCCAAGCTCGCCGAGGGCACGCTCGCCCGCGAGGCGTACGGCGAGGAGCTCGTGTACGAGCGGCACCGCCATCGCTATGAGTTCAACAACGCCTTCCGCGACGACCTCGAGCGCGCCGGCCTCGTGGTCTCGGGCGTCTCGCCCGACGAGACCCTCGTCGAGATGGTCGAGCTGCCGCGCGATGTGCACCCGTGGTTCGTCGCCACGCAGGCCCACCCCGAGTTCAAGAGCCGCCCGACGCGCCCGCAGCCGCTCTTCCGCGAGTTCACGCGCGCGGCCATCGCGTTCCACGAGGGCGTCGACCGCCTGCAGGTCACGCCCAAGAACGAGGCAGACGAGTAGCATGGCCGGCAGGGGAGGGCGCGCCGGGGCGGGGCGTCCCGCGCGCCGGGAGGTCGCGGTGGCGCCCTCGCCGCTCGCCGATGCGGCCGAGGAATACCTCGTGTTCCTCTCGGTCGAGCGGAACCTCTCGCCGAACACCGTCGCGAGCTACCGGCGCGACCTCCGGGCGTACCTGGCGTTCCTCGCCGAGCGGGGGGTGACCGGCCCGGAGGCCGTCACGCGGCGGGACATCGAGGACTTCACGGCCGCGCGCCGCACGGCGGGCTACGCGGACGCCTCGATCGAGCGCGCGCTTTCTGCCGCCAAGGGCTTCCATGGGTTCATGGCGCGCGAGGGCGTCACCGAGGCCAACCCCGCCTCGGTGATGCACCTGCCTCGCAAGGAGGAGCGCCTGCCCGACCTCATCTCCATCGAGGCCGCTTCCGCCCTGCTCGACCAGCCCTTTCCCTCGACCGCGGCGGGCGCGCGCGACCGGGCCGTGCTCGAGATGCTCTACGGCTGCGGCATCCGC
The DNA here is from genome assembly GCF_002161605.1 of [Collinsella] massiliensis. Taxonomy (NCBI): domain Bacteria; kingdom Bacillati; phylum Actinomycetota; class Coriobacteriia; order Coriobacteriales; family Coriobacteriaceae; genus Enorma; species [Collinsella] massiliensis. Next base: position 61,411 of record NZ_NFIE01000006.1, read on the forward strand.
GTGAGCGAGCTCACGGGGCTCGACCTGCGCGACCTCTACCTGGACGATGAGTTCATTCGGGTGTTTGGCAAGGGCTCGAAGGAGCGGCTCGTGCCCATCATGGGCAGCGCCCGCCGCGCGCTCGCGGTCTATCTCGACGGTCCCCGCGCGGAGCTCGCCGCACACAGCCGCAGCGCGTCGCGCACCTCCGCGGTGTTCCTGAACAAGAACGGTGGCCGCATATCGCGCCAGTCGATCCATGCCATCTGCGAGCGCTATGGCCGCATGGTGGGGATCGAGGGTCTGCATTCCCATACGCTTCGCCACTCGTTCGCCACGCACATGCTCGCGGGCGGGGCGGACCTGCGCGTTTTGCAGGAGATCTTGGGACACGCGAGCATCTCCACGACGCAAATCTACACGCACCTCGACCGCACGCAGCTGCAAGAGGTGTACCTCGCCGCGCATCCGCGCGCGTAAGGCCATGCACTGGCGGGAGTTTCGCGCCCTTCGCGGGGCTCCTGGCCAATAATCCCAGTTTTGTGACGTGATTCCTGCGCAATCGAGGGTGCGATTGCCCCATAGCTGGGATACCCGAGTCCGCTACCAGGGCGGTGGGCGATCGGCACCGGGCTTCCCGCAGGATCCGCGTCACAAAACTGGAATTATTGGCCAGCGAAGCCAGCACGGGCACCCTGGCACGGGCCTCTATTGACGATACCAGGTAAAACATCGATATAACGAGCCCGTTCCGGTCGCATGCGGCGCCCGCGGGCTCCGGCGTGCCGGTCGCCGGAGGAGTCCCTCCACATTTACACCAAGCCTTCAACACATCCCCTCGGCCGCCTCGCCTGCGCGCCGAGGGGTTCTTGCCGTGCGCCGAACCAAGCGGCAGGGGTCGCTCGCAAGGCGCGGCACAACATCTTGTGTCGCGGTCGATCGGGCGCTCGGGAAGGCCGTGTCGCTCGGTGGTTGAATCGGTTCCGGTGGGGGAGAAAGTGGGAAAAAATGTTGCGAAATATCGCGCCAGACCCTACTATTAAAGGCGTCGACACACGGGGTGGTTCCCCGTACCGAGCCCGCACCGAGCAACCGAGAGGAGGGCGCAGCAGAGATGTTGACCGGCACGTTCGAGCGCAATCTCGATGCCAAGGGTCGCCTGTCCCTGCCTGCTGCCGTTCGCTCCGAGCTTAGCGAGCATGTGTACGTGCTTGCCGCACCGGATGTCGATGCCCTGTACGTGTTCTCGAAGGACGAGTTCGAGAAGTGGGTCATGGGCCTCTTCGAAAAGCGTGGAGGCTTCAACTCCCGCAGCAGCAAGGATCAGCAGCTCATGCGCAAGGTCACCTCGAGGGCGACGCCGATGGACATCGACAGCGCCTCCCGTATCGGCCTTCCGGAGAAGCTGCGCGAGAAGGTCGGGCTCGATCGCGAGGTCACCGTGGTGGGGAACTGGAACCACCTGGAGATCTGGGATCGCGCCAAGTGGGAGGCCGTCGACGCTGAAAGCGAAGACGACGACTTCTTCTTGGATGACTAGCCTTACGGACACGACGGGATGGGGACATTGACACCTGAATATCGGCATGAACCTGTAATGCTTTCCGAAGTGCTCGACGCGCTTCAGCTGAAGAGCGGCTCGGTCGTGTGCGATTGCACGCTCGGCGGCGCCGGCCATTCCGTGCGGATGGCCCGGGAGGTCGGCGAGGACGGTCTGCTCATCGGCATCGATCAGGATGACATGGCGCTCGAGGCGGCAGCCAGGCGGCTGGACGCGGAGGCGCCGGGCGTGCCGCGCAAGCTCTTGAAGGGGAACTTCGGCGACCTGGACGAGCTCCTGTGCCGGGCCGAGGTGCCCGGCGTGGACGGCATCCTGTTCGACCTGGGCGTCTCGAGCCCGCAACTCGATATCCCTGGAAGGGGCTTCTCGTACCACGAGGACGCCCCGCTTGATATGCGGATGGATCCGGGAACAAACACCTTAAACGCAGCTGAGGTCATCAACACCTATACCGAAGCCGACCTCGCCCGGATCCTGCGCGTCTATGGTGAGGAGAAGTTCGCCACGCAGATCGCGCGCGAGATCGTGCGTCGCCGCGCGGTGGAGCCCATCCGAACCACGGGCCAGCTCGTCGACGCGATCAAGGGCGGTATCCCGGCGGCCGCGCGCCGCCACGGGCACCACCCCGCGCGCAAGACGTTCCAGGCGATCCGCATCGAGGTCAACCACGAGCTCGACGCGCTCGAGCGCGGCCTCGACGCGGCGATCCGCTGGCTGAACCCGGGAGGGCGCATCTGCGTCATCTCGTACCACTCGCTCGAGGACCGCATCGTGAAGCGCTTGTTCCAGCAGCGGAGCCAGGGCTGCACGTGCCCGCCGGACCTTCCGGTGTGCGTGTGCGGCAACGTGCCGGTACTCAAGGTCATAACCCGCAAACCGCTGGTTGCCTCCGCCGATGAGGTGGCGCGCAACCCGCGTGCGAGATCTGCCAAGACGCGCGTGGCCGAACGTCTCGACGAATAGGCCAAGCGCTCTCGGTCCGTCCCGCAACGAAGCAGAAACGAAGTTCAAACGAACTACCAACACACTCGGGATGGGAGGCATGCGCGATGGCGTACTTTGATTCCAATGCGGCGTATGCCTATGACTATCAGGCTCAGGCGTACAGCGAGCCCGTACGCCGCGAACGGCCCGAGGAGCGTCCCGCCAAGCGGCCGCGCCTCGACGTGGTGCCCGGCGCGGGGCGCGAGGCCAACCAGGCGGTAAGCCCCGTCTTCACGCACGTCGTCAAGGTGTTCGCCGCGCTCGTGCTCCTCTTTGTGTCGATCGGTCTTGCCCGCGTCACCATCGCGGGGTACACTACCTCGATGCTCAACGCGAACGCGGAGCTTTCCTCCTCGCTCGAGGCGGCGCGCGACGAGAGCTCGAACCTCGAGGTCATGAACTCGGTGTACGGCGCCGACACGCGCATCCGCGACCTCGCGACCGGGGCGCTCGGCATGGTCGAGCCCGAGGACAGCATCACGCTCGACCTGAGCGACTCCGCAGATGCCGCCCAGGGCGAGGCGTCCGCCGCGAACGGCCAGGACGCCGCGCAGGGCAGCTCTGCCACTTCGAATCGATAACGACCGGGAGGCAACCTATGGCACGCGACCGGTACACCGGGGGACGCGGCCGGGACGGACGCCGTCCAAGCGGTGCTGGTTCCCGCCGGGGGACGGGCGGATACGACGGCGGTGCGCGCCGGGGCGTTCCCGGGCGCGGGGGTTCCGCGCGCCGTCGCGACGCCTCGCCCCATACTTTGCTCGATGACACCTCCGAGAGCGGCCTCGTCACGCGGCGCAACGTCGTGCTGGGCGCCATGGCGGGCGCGCTCGGCCTGAGCGCCCTCAAGCTCTTCGATTACCAGATCGCCAACGCCGATACGTACCGCCAGCGCGCCGATGAGCGCCGGCTCTCGAGCCAGACGCTCTTCGCGAAGCGCGGTACCATCTACGACCGCAACGGCAACGTGCTCACCTCGAGCGTCGAGTGCCAGAACGTCTACGTTAACCCGCAGCTCATCGAGGATGCCGACGAGGCGGTCGATGTTCTCGTGGAGGTGCTCGGGGTCGATGAGGCGTGGTGCCGCGAGCAGGTGACGTCCGACACCACCTTCGTCTACATCAAGCGCCAGGTCGACCAGGAAGATGCCGACCGCATCGCCGAGCGCGAGCTCGCGGGCATCGAGTTCGAGCAGGCCATGAAGCGCGTGTACCCCTACGGCAGCCTCGCGTCGCAGGTGCTCGGCGTGGTGAACGTCGACAACGTGGGGCTCTCGGGCCTTGAGGTCTACTACGACGAGGACCTCATGGGCACGAACGGCTCCATCGTGCGCGAGCGCGGCCTCGACGGCTCCTACATCGCCGGCGGCGCCTACGAGAAGGTCTCCGCCCAGGACGGCACGGACCTCGTGCTCACGCTCGACGTGAACATCCAGGCGGCGGCCGAGCAGGCCATCGCGGACGCCGTGGAGCGCGCGGGCGCGGAGGCGGGCTCGATGATCGCGCTCGATCCCAGGACGGGCGAGATCCTCGCCGCGTGCTCGTCGCCCACCTACGACCCCCTCGACCTCGCGAACACGAGTTCCGCCGACATGAACCTGCGCATCGTGACCGACGCCTACGAGCCGGGATCGGTGTTCAAGACCGTCGTGTCGAGCATGGGGATCGACCTTGGCCTCGTGACGCCCGACACCACGTTCTCGGTGCCGCCCAAGGTGCTCGCCGGCGACGACTGGGTGAGCGACGTCGATAACCGCGACTACGAGATGACCATGACGCTCCGCGAGATCCTGCGCCGTTCCTCGAACACGGGCATGGTGCTCGTGGGCAACGAGATTGGGGCGGACAATTTCGCCGACTACCTCGACCGCTACGGCTTCGGCACGTCGACGGGCGTCGACTTCCCCGGCGAGGCGCTCGGCATCGTGCGCCAGCGCGACGAGTACGATGGCTCGAGCGTGCCGTCCATGTCGTTCGGCCAGGGCATCTCGCTCTCTCCCGTGTCCGTGGCGCGCGCCGTGGGGGCCATCGCCAACGGCGGCGTGGCGTGCACGCCCCACTTCCTGAAGGCGCGCCACGGCGAGGAGGTCGATTGGAGCGACGGCGAGACCCGCATCATCGAGGAGGAGACCACCGAGGCCGTCACCTCGATGATGGTGACCGTCGTGGACGAGGGCACGGGTTCCGGCGGCGCCATCGACGGCTACGACGTCGCGGGCAAGACCGGTACCGCCGAGCGCGCCGATGCCTCGGGCGGCTACCAGGCCGGCAAGTACATGGCGTCGTTCATGGCGTTCGCGCCCGCGCAGGACCCGAAGGTGCTCGTGTACGCGACGCTCGACGACACGCCCTACCTGTCCTACATGGCGTCGCCTGCGGTGAAGGAGACGATGGAGCAGGCGTTGAAGATCCTGGGCGTGCCGCGCACCCGCTGACCCATGTAAAATTACCCCAGGGGTATTTTTACATGCTGCGCTCTGAACCTCTTGTGCGTTCGCGCGGGCGCAGGCGGGGGTAGCACGGGCCTACGGTACAATAGCCGGTTGAAGAAAGCCAACCGAGGGGAAGACATGGTAGAACTCCCGATTCACGAAATCCTTTCCGCGACCTCGGCCTCGCTTGTCTCGGGCGATGCCGAGCGCGTGTGCCGCGGGTGCGTCATCGACTCGCGCCTGGTGCGGGAGGGCTCGATCTTCGTGGCGTTCCCGGGCGAGCGCGTCGACGGCAACGACTTCGCGCGCGCCGCGATCGAGGCCGGCGCCGGGGCCGTCGCCCTCACGCGCGAGCCCGCCCCCGAGCTCGTCGCGCTCGCGGCCGAGCGCGGATGCGCCGTGCTCGCCATCGAGGACGGGGAGGAGTTCCTCCTCGCGCTCGCGCATGCCTGGCGCCGGCGTCTCGCCTGCACGGTCGTGGGCATAACGGGCTCGATCGGCAAGACCACGACGAAGGACATGGTCGCCGCGGTGCTCGGTACCACCTATCGCGTGCACGCGACGAGCGGCAACTACAACAACCTCATCGGCATGCCCCTCACGATCCTCTCCGCGCCGGCGGACACGCAGGTGCTCGTGCTCGAGATGGGCATGAACTCCCTTGGCGAGATCGAGCGGCTCTCGCGCTGCGCCGAGCCGAGCCTCGCCGTCATCACGAAGATCGGCACGTCGCACATCGGCATGCTCGGCAGCCGCGAGAACATCGCGCGCGCCAAGATGGAGATCGTCCTCGGCATGCGCTCCGCCCCGGAGGGCGCCCCCGCTCCCAAGACGGGCGCCGCGCCGGTGCTCGTGCTTCCCGCCGATGACGACTTCTTCCCGTTCATGTGCGAGCGCGCCCGCGCCGAGCGCGACGACATCTCGATCGTGCGCGCGGGCGCGTCCTCCGACTGCGCCTACCGCATGGGCGCCGTCGCGCTCGACGCCGATGGGCACCCCCACTTCACGGCGGGGCTTCCCAAGGGCGCCGCGCTCGAGGTCGCGCTCTCCACGACGGGCGCGCAGTCCGTCTCCAACGCCATCCTCGCGATCGCCGTGGGCGACCTTATGGGCGTGGGCGCGCAGGACATGGCTTCAGCGCTCTCCGAGCTCGCCATCACCGGCCGCCGCCAGGAGATCCGCCGCGCCCGGAGTGGCGCGCGCGTCATCGACGACTCGTACAACGCGAGTCCTGAGTCCATGGCCGCCGCCCTCGACCTGCTCGAGCTGCTTCCCGCCACGGGCAGCCGCATCGCCGTCCTGGGCGAGATCGGCGAGCTCGGCGACGAGGCGCCGCGCCTCCACGCCCTCGTGGGCGCCTACGCCGCGGCCAAGAAGCCCGACTACCTCGTGTGCGTGGGCGCGGACGGCGCACGCGATATGGCCGCCGCCGCCCGCCTCATGGGCCTTTCGGACGACGCCGTCCTCGAGCTCCCCGACGTGGACGCCGCCATCGAGCGCCTCGCCGGGGCGTTCCGCGCGGACGACGTGGTGCTCGTCAAGGGTTCGCGCTTCGTCGGTCTCGACCGGCTCGTCGAGGAGGTCTGCTAGATGTTCGGCAATCCGCTCTACCCCACCTACCAGGCGTTCATCGCCCTCGGCATCGCGGCGGGCATCGTGCTCGTCCTCATGCCGCTGTGGATTCGCATCCTCAAGTTCGAGGGCATCGGCCAGCAGGTGCGCGCCGACGGTCCCGAGCGGCACCTCGTGAAGCAGGGCACGCCTACCATGGGCGGCGTCGTCATCCTGCTCTCCGTCGCCATCACCAGCCTGCTCATGGGCAAGCTCACCACGGAGCTCGTGCTCGTGCTGCTCGTGACGCTCGCGACGGGGGTGCTCGGCCTCATTGACGACGCTACCTCGGTGACGCACGGCCGCTCGCTCGGCCTCACGCCGCACGCGAAGATGATCGGCCTCACGCTCATCTGCGTCTCGTTCTGCCTGCTCGCGGTCAACTGGTGCGGCGTGGAGCCCCTCGTCCGCTTCCCGGGCGGCTTCACCATCGACCTGGGCGTCCTCACCACCACGGTCGACCTCGCGGGGGAGCCGTTCCGCATCCCCTGGCTCTACCTGGTGTTCACGTGGCTCCTCATCGTGGGCCTCTCGAACGCCGTGAACCTCACGGACGGCCTCGACGGCCTCGCCGGCGGCACCTCCATGATCGCCCTGCTCGTCATGGCGGCGATCTCGTTTCTGTGCAGCGACTCCAACCTCACGGTCTTCTGCACCTCGTGCGCCGGCGCCTGCCTGGGCTTTCTGTGGTTCAACTGCTATCCCGCAAGCATCTTCATGGGCGACACCGGCTCGCTCGCCCTGGGCGCCGCGCTCGCGGCCGTCGCGGTCATGACGAACACCGAGGTCATCTCGCTCATCGTGGGCGGCCTCTTCATCATCGAGGCGCTCTCGGTCATGATCCAGGTCGTGAGCTTCAAGGCCACGGGCAAGCGCGTGTTCCTCATGGCGCCCATCCATCATCACTTCGAGAAGAAGGGCTGGGCGGAGACGAAGGTCGTCATCCGCTTCTGGATCGTCGCCGCCGCGTTCGGCGCCATCGGCCTCGCCCTCTTCTTCCAGGTAGGGTAGGGGTTTAGATGCGTGGGAACGACGGGATGCTTCCCGAGGAATTCGACCTGCTCGTGCTCGGCCTGGGCAAGACGGGCCTCGCCGTGGCGGAGTGGGCCGCCGACCACATGGGCGGCCGCGTGCGCAGCGCGTGCCTCTACGGCGGGGCGAAGGCCGCGCCCAGCGACCGGACGCGCGCCCTCGAGGAGCGCGGCGTGCGCTGCGTGCTCGGGACGGAGGAGGTCGAGGGCGCCTTCGACGTGTGCGTGGCGAGCCCCGGCATCTCCGAGTTCAGCGACTTCTTCGCGAGCGCCCGCGCGCATGCGTCCGAGATCATGGGCGAGCCCGAGTTCGCCTACCGGCTCTCGCCGGATCGCTGGATCGCGGTGACGGGCACGAACGGCAAGACCACGACGACCTCGCTCGTCGACCATATCCTCAACGCATCCGGCATGCCCTCGCACGCGGTGGGCAACATCGGCTCCGTGCCGACCGCCGCCGTGGACGCGCGCGAGCCGGGATCCTGGTTTTCGGCTGAGCTCTCGAGCTACCAGCTCGCGTGCTCGAGCCTGCTGCATCCCCGCGTCTCCGTGCTGCTGAACATCACGCCCGACCACCTCGCCTGGCACCGCTCGCTCGAGGCCTACGCCGCGGCCAAGCGCCGCATCTTCGCGCGCCAGGAGCCGGGCGACCTCGTCATCGTCTGCGTCGAGGACGCGGGCTCCGCCGCGGCGCTTGATGAGGCGCGCGCGACGGGCGCGGCGGTCTGCGAGCTCTCCCATGAGGATACCTTCGCCGACTGCGCCGCCTTCGTGGAAGACGGCGTGCTCACCTGCCGCCTGCGCGGCGCCGAGATGGAGCTCGTGCGCACCGACGAGCTCTGCATCGCGGGCGCCCATAACGAGCTCAACGCCCTCGCCGCCGCGGCGGCCGCGCTCTGGGTGGGCGCGCCCCTCTCCGCGGTGCGGCGCGCGCTCACCACGTTCCAGCCGCTCGAGCACCGCATCGAGCCGGTCGCGGTGGTCGACGGCGTGCGCTACGTGAACGATTCGAAGGCCACGAACACCGACGCCGTCGAGAAGGCGCTCACGGCGTTCCCGAGCGAGCCGGTGGTGCTGCTGCTGGGCGGCAGCGACAAGGGCACGCCGCTCGAGGCGTTCGCCGAGCGCGTCGCGGCATCGACCGTGCGCACCGTCATCTGCTTCGGCGACGCCCGCGCGCGCCTCCTCGCCGCGCTCGAGGGGCCTGCGGGCGCATCCGGCGTCGAGCTCATGGAAGCCGCCGACCTCGCGGCCGCCGTGAGCACCGCGCACGGGTGCGCGCGCCCGGGCGACGTCGTGCTGCTCTCGCCCGCCTGCGCCTCGTTCGATGAGTTCTCGGGCTTCGAGGAGCGGGGCCGCCGGTTCAAGGAACTCGTGGCGGACCTCGCCGCGCGCGGGTGATCCCCATGGCGAAGTCCACGATGCGAGCGGCCGCCGAGGAGCGGCATGATGCCGGCTCGGCCGGGGAGGCGGGTTCCCGCACGGGGCGCGCCGCCCGCGGCCGCACGCGCCGCGCGCCGGGGGAGCACTCCGCCCTGGGCGAGAAGCTCATCGGCACGGTGCCCGCCCGCATCATGCGCCCGCGCATCATCTTCATCGCCTGCCTCGCCGCGCTCGTCGCCTTCGGCCTGCTCATGGTCTACTCCTCCTCGAGCGTCGAGGCGCTCAGCGAGTACGGCAGCTCCACGTACTTCCTCACCGCGCAGCTGAAGAACCTCCTCGTCGCCCTCGCCGCGGCGGCGGTTGCCCTCGCCGTGAGCATGTCGGTCACGCGCTCGGCGCTCATGTGGGGTGCCTGGGCGTTCTTCACGGCTCTCCTCGCGGCCGTCCTGGTCGTGGGCGAGGAGAGCGGCGGCGCCACGCGCTGGATCGTCATCGCGGGCTTCCAGTTCCAGCCCTCCGAGCTCGAGAAGCCGGTCGTCATCCTCACCGCGGCGATGATCATGAACGAGTTCTACGGCGAGCACGCCATCGACGGCCAGGGCTTCATCGTGCGCATGGCCATCGCCCTCGGCGTGCCGATACTTCTGCTCATCCTCGAGCCGGACTTCGGCACCTGCATCATCATCGTGGGCACGGTGTTCCTCATGTGCGTGCTCGCGGGCATCTCGGGCAGGCTCGTCGGCAGCGCGCTGCTCATCATTGCGGTCGTGGGCATCGCCGCCATCGTCGCGGAGCCGTACCGCATCGCGCGCTTCATGACCATGCTCGACCCCTGGCAGGACGCCTACGGCGACGGCTACCAGGCCACGCTCGCCATCATGGCCTTCGCTTCGGGCGGCCTTTTCGGCCGCGGCATCGGCAACTCCACGATGAAGTACAACTACCTGCCCGAGGCGCACAACGACTACATCCTCGCCATCATCGGCGAGGAGGTGGGCTTCGTGGGCACGCTCATCTTCTTCGCCGTCGTGGCGGGGCTCGTCTACTCCGGGTTCAAGATTGCCGAGCAGGCGCCCACGACGCAGGGGAAGATGATCGCCTACGGCTGCTCGACCATGATCTGCCTGCAGTACCTCATCAACATCATGGGCATCGTGGGCGTCACGCCCATGACGGGCAAGCCCCTGCCCTTCATCTCCTACGGCGGCTCGGCGCTCATCGGTGCGTTCATCCTGGCGGCGCTCGTTATGCGCGTCTCGCTCGAGAGCAACCCGAAGACTGTCTACGACGCGCGGCGCGCCGGCATGCGCGTGGTCGCCGAGGACGGGGAGGCGGCGGCCGACGGCTTTGCCGCGAGCCCGGTCCCGCGCGGGATCGAGGGGAGCACGGCCGGCGTACCGCACCCGCGCTCCGCGCGCCGGCACGAGGGCTTCACCGTCGTGGACGGCATGGGGGTCGTGACCCCGGACGACCGTTCCGCGCGCCGGGGCGATGCGGACGCACGCCCGCGCCGCGCCACGCGCCCGCCGCGCAGCGCGCAGACCCGCCTACCAGGACAGACCGGCGAGCTCGACCGGCGCGGTTCCTACGAGCGCGTGCGCCTGGGTTCGGACCCGGCGGATCGCCTGCGCTCGCGGGGCGTGCAGACGCGGTATGATGGAGCGGGCGGCACCCGGTCGGGAGGCCGCGGACGCGGAAGGGGAGAGGACCATGGCCGCTAAGTTGAAGGTCGCCATCGCCGCCGGAGGCACGGCGGGGCACGTGAACCCCGCGCTCGCGCTCGCCGAGGAGCTGCGCTCGCGCGGCCATGACGTGCGGTTCTACGGCGAATCGCGGCGGCTCGAGGGCAAGCTCGTCCCCGCGGCGGGCTTCCCGTTCACACCCATCCACGTGACGGGCTTCGACCGCGAGCGCCCCTGGACGGTCATCTCCGCGCTCGCGAACCTCGCCCGCACCGAGGGCCGGCTCGTCCGCGATTTCAAGCGCGACGCCGCGCTGCGCCCCGACGTCGCCGTCGGTTTCGGCGCCTACATCGAGTTGCCGCTCGTCCGCGCGGCGGCGAAGCTCGGCATCCCGTATGCCCTCCACGAGCAGAACTCCGTCCCCGGCCTCGCCAACAAGCAAGCGGCCAAGGGCGCCGCGCTCATCGGCATCGCCCAGCCCGCGGTGCGCGCGGTGTTCGAGCAGCGCGGTGCGTCCCCCGCGGCAATCGAGCTCGTGGGCAATCCCGTGCGCGCCTCGGTGCTCGCCGGCGACCGCGCGCGCGGCCGCGCCGAGCTCGGCGTGCCGGAGGGAGCGACGCTCCTCGTGGTGTTCGGCGGCTCGCTCGGCGCCCACCACCTGAACGAACGCATGGTCGCGCTCAAGGACGAGCTGCTCTCGATGGAGGGCGTGCACGTGCTGCACTCCACGGGCGCGGACGACTTCGAGGCCACGGAGCGCGCGCTCGCGCTGGACGAGGCCGAGGCGCAGCGCTACCACGTGCGTCCCTACATCGACGACATGGGCGACGTCCTCGCCGCAGCGGACCTCGTGCTCTCCCGCGCGGGCGCCTCCTCCATCGCCGAGATCGCGGCCCTCGCCGTCCCGGCGGTGCTCGTGCCCTACCCGCACGCCACGGCCGACCACCAGACGACGAACGCGCGCTACCTCGTGGACGCGGGCGCGGCCGAGATGTGCGCCGACGCCGCCATCGACGAGCCGGCCTTCGCCGACATGCTCCTCGGCCTGCTGCGCGACCCGCAGCGCCGTGCCGAGATGCGCGCGCATGCCGAGGGGCTCGGCCAGGCGCGGGCGGCCGAGCGCTTCGCCGACGCCGTGGAGCGCATCGCCCGCTGACCCCCGGCGACACAACGCAGGCAACCTGGCGCGCAGCATGACGCGCCGCGGCGCGCATAGCGATACTGTGCGCGCCTTTCTCCGCTCTGTGATTTGACGTACAATCTTCTCCTTGAACATCGGAACGAAGCTGAAGGAGAAGCATCCTCCATGGCAGATTCTCAGACACCCGCGCGCCTGAACCGCATCCACTTCATCGGCATCGGGGGCGCCGGGATGAGCGGCATCGCCCTCGTGCTGCATGAGCGCGGAAGCGCGGTGAGCGGCTCAGACCTCAAGACCTCGCGCTACATCCGCCAGCTCATCCGCGCGGGCGTGGATATCCACATCGGGCACGACGCGGCGACGATCGACGCCGTCCAGCCCGACGTCGTGGTGGTCTCGACGGCCATCCCGGAGACGAACCCGGAGCTCGCGCGCGCCCGTGAGCTCGGCATCCCCGTCTGGCCGCGCGCGAAGATGCTCTCCGAGCTCGGCCGCGGCTACACCACCGTCGCCGTCGCGGGCACGCACGGCAAGACGACCACCTCCTCCATGGTGGCCACGATGCTCGACCGCATGGGGCTCGACCCGAGCTTCCTCATCGGCGGCATCGTCGAGGGCTACGACACGAACGGCCGCAACGGCTCGGGCGCGTACTTCGTCGCCGAGGCGGACGAGTCCGACCGCTCCTTCCTCTACCTCGACCCCGACATCGCCGTCGTCACGAACGTCGAGGCCGACCACCTCGACCACTACGATTCGCTCGATGACATCCGCGAGACGTTCGCGAAGTTCATGGGGCTCGTGGGCGAGGCCGGCACGGTCGTCGTGTGCGGTGACGACCAGAGCCTTGCCGAGCTCGCGCGCAGCACGGGCCGGAAGGTCGTGACCTACGGCCTCACGGAGGGCGTGGACGCGCGCTGCGTGCCCCTGCCCGCCCAGGGCATCGAGGGGCGCTGCCGCGTCATGCTGCCCGACGGCAGCGAGCATGAGGTCTCGATCAAGAGCAACCCCGGCACGCACAACCTCTTGAACGCCACGGCCGCGCTCGTGGTCGCCTGGACGCTCGGCCTCGATGCCGCCGCGGCCGCCACGGCGCTTTCCGGGTTCGCGGGCGTCCGCCGGCGCTTCACGCACGTGGGCGACGTGGCGGGCATCACGGTCGTCGACGATTACGGCCACCATCCCACCGAGGTCAAGGCGACCCTTGAGGCCGCGAGCACGCTCGGCTTCAAACACGTCGACGTCGTCTTCCAGCCGCACCGCTACTCGCGCCTCCAGGCGCTCGCCGACGATTTCGCCGACGCCTTCGAGCGCGCCGACCGGCTCGTGCTCATCGACGTGTTCTCGGCCGGCGAGATGCCCATCCCGGGCGTGACGAGCAAGATGCTCGCCGACACGGTGCGCGCGCACCATCCCGGCAAGGATGTCCGCTACGTGGCCGACCGCATGCAGCTGCCCGAGGTGCTCTCGCACATCGCGGAGGAGGGCGACCTGCTCATCACCATGGGCGCCGGCGACGTCACCACCGTGGGGCCGGAGTTCGTGGCCTATATGGAAGATAAGGACGCGTGAGGCGGCGTGGGCCTCTTCAACGTGGTCATGGCGCTCTCCGGGGCGCTCGATACGGACGTCACCGAGCACGAGAAGCTCGCGCGGCACACAAGCTACCGCATCGGCGGCCCGGCGGCGCTCTTCATTACCTGCCATAGCTACCACGCCCTGCGCCATGCCGTCGAGGAGCTCGAGCGCGAGCGGGTGCCCTGGGTGGTGCTCGGCCGCGGATCGAACGTGCTCGTCTCAGACGAGGGGTACGCGGGCGCCGTCGTCACGCTCGGCCGGGAGTTCTCGCGCACGGTGATCGCCGAGGACGGCTGCACCGTGACGGTTGGCGCGGGCACCGTGCTCGCGCGCCTGGTGAACGAGGCCTACGCGAAGGGGCTCTCCGGCCTCGAGTTCGCCGTGGGCATCCCCGGCACCGTGGGCGGCGCGGTCTCGATGGACGCCGGGACGCGCGATGAGTGGATCGGCTCGCTTATCGAGGACGTCATCACCTACAAGCCGGGCGAGGGGCTCAAGCACTACCGCGGGAACGAGGTCGCGTGGGGCTACCGCGAGAGCAGCCTGCCCCGCGACGAGATCATCCTCGAGGCGACGCTCTCCCTGCGTCCGGCGGCCAAGACGGACATCCGCGACCGCATGGAGCGCTTCCTGTCGCGCCGGCGCCGCACGCAGCCCCAGGGCGTGGCGTCGTGCGGGTCGGTCTTCCGCAACCCGCCCGACGGCAGCGTGGGGAAGATGATCGAGGACTGTGGATTGAAGGGTTTTTCCGTGGGCGGCGCCTGCGTGTCCGACGTTCACGCTAACGTTATCGTGAACACGGGCGCCGCGAGCGCGGCGGATGTCATGGCGGTCATCCGCGAGGTGTATGGGAAGGTGCGTGAGAAGTATGGCGTTGAGCTCCAACCGGAAGTCAAATTCCTCGGCTTCTCGCGCCGCTAAGCCCACGTACCGCCGCGCGAAGGCCGCGGGAGGCAAGAAGGCGTCCGTCGGGCGCGCCCCGTCGGCGGCCAGGAAGGCGTCTTCCGCAAAGAGGCCCGCTGCCAAGAAGCCGGCCGCGGCCAAGAAGCCCGTCACAACCAAGAAACCGGCCGCGGGCGCGAAGCGCGCCCTCGCCTCCGCCCCGGGCGGGAAGACGCTCAAGGGCCCAGCCAAGCAGGCCGCGAAGCCCGCTGGCCTGAAGGCGAAGCGTCAGGGCGCTCCGGCGAAGCCTGCCCTGAAACCCACCAAGCGCATCACCGCCGCGGAGCAGGGGGGCGCCGCGCCCTCCTCGAAGGGGTCTGCGCGCACGCCTGCCTCGACCGCGCGCGCGGGCATCCTCGGCCTGCCCATCGCCCGCATCGGCATCATCGCCGTGGCCGCGCTCGTCGCGGCCGTCGTCATATGGGTCGTCGTCGCGAACTCCCCGATCTTCGCCGCGAGCGACGTGGTGGTGAACGGCAGCGAGCATGTGTCGCAGGAGATGGTCGAGCGCCTGGTCGACGTGCCGGACGGGACGACGCTCCTCAACGTGGACACCGCCGCGATTGAGGAATCGCTCATGCAGAATCCCTGGGTCGCCGGCGTCACGATCGAGCGGACGTTCCCACATACCCTCACCATCACGCCCGTCGAGCGCAAGGTCGCGGCCATCGCCTACATCACATCGGGCGACGTCGCCTGGGCGATCGGCACGGACGAGACCTGGATCGCGCCCATCTCGCTGTCGGTGACGGTCGATGCCGACGGGAACATCGTGTCCACGACAGGGGAGACCCAAGAGGAGGCCGATGCCGAGGCGTCCGGCTCCACGGAGGAGGGCACGGCGGGCGGCAGCGCGGACGCTCAGGATGGCGCCGCGGATACCCAGGCTGATGGCGCCTCCGATGATGCCGCGGCAGCGGATGGCACCTCGAGCGATGGGGATGCGGCTGCCGGGGATGCCGCCGCCGACGCGGCAGCTGGGGACGCCGCTTCCGATACCGGGGGCGCCGCCGCGACGGATGCCGATACCGCCCAAGACGGCGCCGCGAGCGACGGCAACGTGCTCACGGGCGCGCAGGCCGCGCTCGCGATCGCCCGCCGCGACAAGGCGGTCCTGTTCATCGACATACCCGCGGACGTCTCGCCCGCATCGGGTGCGGAGATCACCTCCGACGTCGTCCTCGCCGGCCTCAAGTACGCCGACGGCTTCTCAGAAGACTTCCTCGACCAGATCGAGGATCTCTCGCTCGAATCGGTCGAGGCCATCTCGGCGAACCTCACCTCCGGCATCGAGGTCTCCCTGGGGTCGCCCGAGAACATCGCCCTCAAGGAGCGCGTCGTCACCGAGCTCATCGAGCAGGTCGAGGGCATCACGTACATCAACGTGCGCGACCCGCAGAGCCCTACGTACCGCAGCGTCTAGGCGCGGCGGCGAAACGGTGTTCCGCGGCGTGCGAACGGGATGGAGCGAACGGTTGACCTCCTCGATGACCTGCGCATATCCCGCGGCCTCCACATTTCATCTGCGCAAAAGTTGACTAAACCCCCGTTTTTGTGTAAAGATATGCCGATTTACCTCGACGTTTAACGTGTACTTGAACGTTAGAGTTCCCACAAGGCAGTCCGAGTTCGGAGGACCGACATGCACGAGAGCGAGATCAGCAATTACCTTGCCGTCATCAAGGTGGTAGGCGTCGGCGGCGGCGGAACCAACGCGGTCAACCGCATGATCGAGGAAGGCATCCGCGGCGTCGAGTTCGTCGCCATCAACACCGACGCGCAGGCGCTCGCCATCTCGGACGCCGACATCAAGGTGCACATCGGCACCGACCTCACGCGCGGCCTTGGTGCCGGCGCGAATCCGGAGATCGGCCGCAAGGCCGCCGATGAGAGCCGCGACGACATCCAGGAGGCGCTCGCCGGCGCCGACATGGTCTTCATCACCGCGGGCGAGGGCGGCGGCACGGGCACCGGCGCCGCGCCGATCGTCGCCGACATCGCCATGAACGAGATCGGCGCCCTCACCGTCGCCGTCGTGACGAAGCCCTTCACCTTCGAGGGTCGCAAGCGCAAGGCCAGCGCCGAGGAGGGCATCAAGACCCTCTCCGAGTGCGTCGACACCATGATCGTCATCCCGAACGACAAGTTGCTCGACATCGCCGAGAAGAAGACCACCATGCTCGAGGCCTTCGCGACGGCCGATGGTGTGCTCTCGCAGGGCACCCAGGGCATCACCGACCTCATCACCGTGCCGGGCATCATCAACCTCGACTTCGCCGACGTGAAGACCATCATGAAGCAGGCCGGTACCGCCATGATGGGCATCGGCACCGCGTCCGGTGACAACCGCGCCGTGGACGCCGCGCAGCAGGCCATCTCGAGCCGCCTGCTCGAGAGCTCCATCGACGGCGCCACCCGCGTGCTCCTCTCCATCGCCGGCTCCAAGGACCTGGGCATCCAGGAGATCAACGACGCCGCCGACCTCGTGGCGAACGCCGTCGACCCCGAGGCGAACATCATCTTCGGTACCGTCGTGGACGAGTCGCTCGGCGACCAGGTGCGCATCACCGTCATCGCCACCGGCTTCTCCGACGCGAACGTGAACCGCCAGGACCGCCTGTTCAACGCGCCGGCGCAGAAGAGCGAGCCCGAGCCCGCGCACAGCACCTCCTCGACGCGCCGCATCGGCGACACCGAGGTGCCGAACTTCGGCAACGACCAGTTCGAGCTGCCCGACTTCCTGAAGCGCGGGAACTTCTAGGTCGCGCGCCCTCGCACGTAGAGCGACATCATGCGCCCCGGATTCCTCCGGGGCGCTTTTTCGTTCCGGGCGCAGGCGGCCGGGCATGTGCGGTGTTTATCCCATCTCGGGCACCGGCCGCGCCTCCCGGGCGGAGCGGGGTACCATGCAGGGGTGCGCCCCCGTACCCGATGCGTGCCGAGTCGTGCGGCCGGGGCTTCGGGGGCGAGAGGCGACGATGGACGAGGAGGCGGCATGGACGGGCTCGAGCGTATGGAGCGCGGTGGCGTGACGATGGTGGGCGGGCGCGCAGGGGCGGTGGCCTTCGGGTTCACCGAGCGCACGGGTGGCGTGTCCGAGCCCCCGTTCGCGTCGCTCAACCTGGGCGGCCATGTGGGCGACGACGCCTCGGCCGTCGCAGAGAACCGCCTCCGAGTGCTCGCCGCCCTCGGTGCGGGGCGCGCCGCCCCAAGCCTCCTCATGCCCAACCAGGTGCACGGCGACCATGTCGCGATCGTCCGCAGCTCGAGCGCTGCGGAGCTCGAGCGCGTGCGCGCCGAGATTTCCCGGGGCGCGGACGGCATCGTCTGCACCGCGCCCGACGTACCCGTCATGCTCTGCTTTGCCGACTGCGTGCCCGTCGTGCTCGTGGCGCCCGGCGGCTTCGCGGTCGTCCACTCGGGGTGGAAGGGCACGTACGCCCGCATCGCCGGCAAGGCCGCCCGGATGCTCGCGCACGAGGCGGGCGCATCCGTGCGGGACGTGCGCGCCTACATCGGCCCCCATATCCTGGGCGACGAATACGAGGTCTCCCCGGAGCTCATCAGCCATTTCGAGGAGCGGTTCCACGATGTGCACCCGGCGGGCCCGCGCCTGCTCGATCTGTCGCGCTGCATCGTGCAGGCGCTCACGGAGGAGGGGGTTCCCGCGGCCTCGATCGTGGACACCGGGCTTTCCACGATGCGGCTCAACGACCGCTTCTACTCCTATCGCGCGGAGGGCGGCACCTGCGGCCGACACGCCGCCGTGGCCGTGCTCTTCGACCGGGCTGCGGGCTGATCCGCCTCGGGCGGGTACTTGCGGCGACGCGCGTGAGGCGCCCGCGCGAATGGTGCGCATCGCATGACGGGGCGCGTGCGCGCGGCCTGGCCGGCTGCTCCTGCGCTACTATTGAGCTGCATGCGCGCCGGCATCGGGCGGCGCGGCCACGCTGCCGCGCACCGCGCCCGCCGGCTCGCCGACATATCTGGGAGGGTGCGAAGATGGACGAATACCTTGCTGCTATCCGCGGTCGCCGCGACGAGATCATGGCGCGCGTCGACGCGGCGCTCGAGCGCGCCGGGCGCGCCCCGGGCAGCGTCCAGGTCATGGCGGTCTCCAAGACGGTCGATGTGCCCCAGGTGCTCGCCGCCATCGAGGCGGGGTACCGGCTCTTCGGCGAGAACCGGCCTCAGGAGCTCGTGCGCAAGCTCGCCGCGCTCGGCGAGGTGGAGGGGCTGCCGGATGTCCGCTTCGATATGATCGGCAACCTGCAGACGAACAAGATCAACGCCGTGCTCGGGCGGGCCGCCCGCATCCATTCCGTGAGCTCGCTCCACCTCGCCGAGGCCATCTCGTCCCGCGCGGAGCGCCGCCTCGCCGCAGGCGAGCTCGCGAGCGCCCAGCCCGTGCTCATCGAGGTGAACATCTCGGGCGAGGCGTCCAAGTCCGGCTTCACGGCCGACGAGCTGCGCGCCGCCTTCCCGCGCTTGAGCGAACTTCATGGAATCAGGCTCCAGGGGCTTATGACCATGGCGCCCCGGGGGGATAAGAGCATCGCCCGTGCCACGTTCCGGGGGCTGCGCGAGTTGCGCGACGAGCTTGCCGCCGCCTACCCGGCATGTGACCTCTCGGAGCTCTCGTGCGGCATGAGCGAGGACTTCGAGGCGGCCATCTTGGAAGGTTCGACGCTCGTGCGCCTGGGCAGGGTAGTTTTCAACCCCGCCTTTGAGCTAGAATAGGCGAAAACGAGCAACTCATCCTGCGAACAGGCACGAATCGCAACATGCAGAGAGAGGTTGGGACACGTGGGCTTCCTAGACGACATCAAGAGCAAGCTTCCCTTCGGGCAGAACCAGGGTTCGTACGGCCATGACGCCTATGCCGGGGAAGACGGATACGACGACTACTACGGCGACGACTACCAAGACGAGTTCCAGGCCGTGGATGGCGGCGGGTACCAGGGCTACGACACCGGCCGCGCGCAGCGCGACGAGCAGCCCTCGAACGGCCTGCTCGGCCAGACGCACCGCGGCGAGGCCGAGTCTGTCGCGGTGTACACGAGGTCCGGCCAGCTCGTGGGCGACGCGGACCGCCATGCGACGACATACAACCCGCCCGCGCGCGGGCAGGAGTCCTACCGTCCCGGCGCCTACGACACGCCGTCGAGCTATGCGGCCACGCGCCGCGAGCGCGATGCGGCCGTCGCCGCGGCTCCCGCCGCCTCCTCGGTGGACGAGCGCGCGAGCTCCATCATGAACGCGACCGCCCAGCTCCCGGCGTACGTGCTGCGCCCGGAGAGCTATGACGACGTCGAGACCGTCGTGCGCCGCGTGCGCACGAAGCAGCCGGTCGCCCTCGTGTTCGTGGGCGTCCGCACCGAGATCGCCAAGCGCGTGCTCGACTTCAGCTACGGGTTCGCCTGCGGGCTCGGCGCCTCGGTCAAGGAGGTCGGCGACCGCGTCTTCATGGTGCTTCCCGCCGGCTGCGAGGTCAAGGACTCGGACGTGGCGAAGCTCCGCTCGGCGGGCTACCTCAAGTAGCGTACCGAACCGGTTCATAACGATAGGCCATCTCGGGCGCCCTCCTCGCGCCCGAAGACGACGCAAGGGGTGTTTCCCATTCCTACGCTCACGCTCAACGCGTACTCCATCGCGCAGCTCATCTCGACGCTCGTGAACTTCTATGAGATGCTCATCCTCATCTACATCCTCCTCTCGTGGTTCCCCATCCGCGAGGGGAGCCTGGTGTACGACATCGGCATGGTGCTCCAGTCGCTCTGCGAGCCGTTCCTGGGCTTCTTCCGGCGCTTCATCCCGCCCGTGGGCGGCCTCGATTTCTCGCCCGTAATTGCGGTGATTGCGTTGAATCTCGTATCCCAGCTGGTAATA
Source organism: [Collinsella] massiliensis (assembly GCF_002161605.1). Classification (NCBI taxonomy): domain Bacteria; kingdom Bacillati; phylum Actinomycetota; class Coriobacteriia; order Coriobacteriales; family Coriobacteriaceae; genus Enorma; species [Collinsella] massiliensis. The sequence continues at coordinate 81,623 of NZ_NFIE01000006.1, forward strand.
GGTATAATCATGTAGAACGTGCCGGGTATGGCACAGCGCCTGCTTTGAAGGTTAAGGAGTAGTCCATATGCCCATCACACCTGAAGAGATCCAGAAGCAGCTGTTTTCCGAGGCTCGCCGCGGCTATGACCCCGGCGAGGTCGATGCGTTCCTCGAGCGCCTCGCCTCCGAGGTCGACGCCATGCTGCAGAAGATCTACGACCTCAAGAACCGCCTGACCGCGACCGAGGCTCAGCTCGCCGACGCGCAGGCCCAGCTCGAGCTCGCCGCCGCGAACCCCGCGCCCGCCGCTCCCGAGCCGGTCGCGCAGCCCGCTCCCGGCGTCTCGGCGTCCGAGCGCCAGATCTCCGCGGCGCTCATCGCCGCGCAGCAGACCGCCGACGCCATCGTGGCCGAGGCGCAGCAGAACGCCGACCACATCTGCAGCGAGGCCGACGCCAAGGCGCGCGAGGTCATCCGCCAGGCGCTCCAGGAGAAGCAGGAGGAGCTCAAGGAGATCGACCGCCTCAAGGCGTCCCGCGAGGACTTCAAGGCCGAGTACCTCAAGCTCCTGCAGCACTTCATGGACGACGCGCAGAACTCCTTCCCGCCCGAGCTCATGGCCGCCGCGACGCCCGTCGGCTCCGCGGCGAGCGCGCCCCTGTCGGCTCCCGCCGCGACGCCCGTCGCCGCGCCCGCTCCCGCCCCGGAGCCCGCGCCGGTCGCCGACCCCTTCGCGCCGCTCGATAACTTCGGCGTGGACGACCTGGACTAGGGCCTGCCCCGACAATTCGATTCACCTGAAGAGCCCCGACCCCCGTCGGGGCTTTTTGAGTCATTGGGGACGGGTTCATTTGACTCATTGAGTCATTGGGGACGGGTTCGATTGACTCATGCCTGCCAGGGCTCGGCGCCGGGCATCTTGTCCGGGCGCTCTGGCATAATACAGGGCAGTGATAGCGCGCTCGCGCTCAGGTTGGAAGGAGCACCATGGGCAGGTCTGGCGGCGGAAGGTCCGGCGGCGGGAGCCGTGGCGGCGGGTTCTCGGGCGGCGGTCGCTCGTTCGGCGGGTTCTCCGGAGGCGGGGGACACGGGAGGAGCGCCGGCGGCCCGGGCGGCTTCGGCGGCGGCTTCGGCGGGTTCCGCCCGCCCCGCCCGCACGTGCACGTCGGCGGCGGGAGCTTCTGGCCGTTCATGGCCGGCTACGGCCTCGGGCGCGGCTCCGGATCGGGGCGCGGAACCGGCGGATCCGGCGGTAACGGCTCGGGTGGCGGCTGTGGGTGCGGCTCGGTCATCGCCCTCATCGCGGTCATACTGCTGCTCACGACGCTCTTCGGCATCCTGGGCAGCGGTGTCACCTCGTGCAGCTCGAGCCTGTTCAGCACGGACATCGCCGCATCGACCGTCGCGCGCGAGCCGCTTCCCGCCGGCGCCGCGCAGACCACCTCGACCCACTACCGCGACGAGGACGGCGGCTGGATCTATGACGCGTCCGCGCTCGAGCGCGGCATGCGCGCGTTCTACGACGAGACGGGCGTCGAGCCGTTCGTCTACATCCTCCCCAACGGCAGCGTGACCTCGCCCACCGAGCTGGGGAACATGGCCAACGAGCTCTATGACGAGCTCTTCGACGACGAGGCGCACTTCCTCCTCGTGTTCTGCGACGACGGCCAGGGCTCGTTCAACTGCGGCTATGCCGTGGGCAGCCAGGCCAAGACCGTCATGGACGACGAGGCGGTCGGCATCCTCGCCGATTACCTCGACCGCTACTACGCGGACATGTCGCTCTCGGAAGAGGAGATCTTCGCACGCGCCTTCGAGGACACGGGCGAGCGCATCATGTCCAAGACGACCTCGCCCGTGGTGTACGTCGCCATCTGCGCCGCGGTGGTCATCGTCGCCGCGCTCGCGTACACGGGCGTGAAGAAGTACCGCGCGTCCAAGGAGCGCGAGGCGAAGCGCATGCAGGACGTGCTGAACACGCCGCTCGAGAGCTTCGGAGACTCCGATCTGGAAGATTTGGAGAAGAAGTATTCCGACACGTCCGGCGACGACTGAGCGCGCCGCGCGAAGCGGGTACAAGGGGAGAGACGGTGTAGGGGCACCACGCGGCCGGGCGCACCGGCGTGAGTTCGAAGGAGTGCAACATGGGAATGCTCGATCGCTTCGCCGACATCATCAAGGCGAACATCAACGACCTGCTGGATAAGGCGGAGGATCCCGCGAAGATGGTCGACCAGTACTTGCGCGACCTCACCGAGTCGCTCGCCGAGGTCAAGAGGGAGACCGCCGGCGTGATGGCCGAGGAGACGCGCACGCGCCGCCTGGTCGAGGAGAACGAGGCCGAGGTCGCGAAGTACGACGAGCTCGCGCGCCGGGCGCTCAAGGCGGGCAACGAGGACGATGCCCGCACGTTCCTCGCCAAGAAGCAGCAGCTCGTCGCCAAGGGCGAGAGCCTGGCGCAGGCGGCGGAGGCGGCGCACGGCAACGCGTCCAAGATGCGCGAGATGCATGACAAGCTCGTCTCCGACATCGAGACGCTCAAGGGTCGCCGCGAGGCCATCAAGGCGAAGGTCGCCGTCGCCAAGACGCAGGACAAGGTCAACGCCGTGAGCTCCGCGGGCGATGGAGCCGCTGCGGCCATGAGCGCGTTCGACCGCATGGAGGCGCGCGCCAACGAGATGCTCGACCGCTCGAACGCCATGAGCGAGCTCAACGCCAAGCCGGCCGATTCCGCCGCCGAGTTGGAGCGCAAGTACACCGAGGCGGGTTCCACCGCCGCGGTGGACGACGAGCTCGCCCGCCTCAAGCAGGAGATGGGGCTGTAGCGGGCGCTCGACGCGCGCACCCGGCGCAGCGGGACCGATAGGACGGAACGGGCCGCCTTGCATCGCGTTCGGTGCGAGGCGGCCCGCTGCTATCGGGTGCGATGCGACCAGTGCGCCCGGGCGCACCGTCCTCTCTAGAGGAGGAAGTCCTCGCGGGCGATGCAGCGCGCGGCGCGCTTCTCGGGCGCGGCGATTTCCTCGGCGGGATAGCCAAGCGTGAGCCTGGAGACGGGGAGGACGCCCGCGGGCAGGCCGAACTCCCGGCGCGCGACGTCCGGGTCGAACATGCACACCCAGCAGGTGCCCAGGCCGAGCTCCGTGGCCTGCATCATCATCTGGTCCACGACGATCGAGCTGTCGATGAGCGCGGAGCTCATGCCGTCCGGCTTGCGCACCCAGGCCTCTTCCTCGACGGCGCAGGCGATGAGCACCATGGGCGCGCCGAAGACGCTGCCTTCGCGCTCGAAGCGCACAGCCGCGCGGGCCGCCTTCTCACGCAGCTCGGGCGTGTCGCACACGATGAGCCGGGTGGGATGGTTGTTGTGCGCGGAGGGCGCGATGCGCCCCGCCTCGACGATGGCGTCGAGCACCTCGGGCTCGACGGGGCGGTCCTGGTAGGCGCGGCACGAGAAGCGCGCGCGGGTGAGCTCGCTGAACGACATGGCTGCTTCCTCTCGACGATGGAACGGGTATCACCGGGCATTGTACCCGACGGCCGCGGTCCCGCCGCCCCCGGACTCATTTCCGAACCGTCGCCGCGCAGGGGCGAATCCGGTGCTACCATGGCTCTGTCGGGCGCTGCTGCACGGCTGCACCTGTCCCTATCGTCGTCTGGCCGTAAGGCCAAAGGAAGGAGCCACCATGGCTCAGCGTTTCATGCTCAATGAGACCTCGTATCACGGTTCCGGCGCCATCGCAGAGATCCCGAACGAGATCAAGGCGCGCGGGTTCAAGAAGGTGTTCGTCGCCTCCGACCCCGACCTCGTGAAGTTCGGCATCACGACCAAGGTGACCGACCTGCTCGACGAGGCGGGCATCGCCTACGAGCTCTATTCGGACATCAAGCCGAACCCCACGATCGAGAACGTCAAGCACGGCGTCGAGGCCTACCGCGCGTGCGGTGCCGACTGCATCGTGGCCGTCGGCGGTGGCTCCTCGATGGACACCTCGAAGGCCATCGGCATCATCATCACGAACCCCGAGTTCGAGGACGTGCGCTCGCTCGAGGGCACCGCGCCCACGAAGAACCCCTGCGCGCCCATCATCGCCGTCCCCACCACGGCCGGCACCGCCGCTGAGGTGACGATCAACTACGTCATCACCGACACCGAGCGCATGCGCAAGTTCGTGTGCGTCGACCCGCACGACATGCCCGTCGTCGCCGTCGTCGACCCCGACATGATGGCCACCATGCCCGCGGGCCTCACCGCCGCGACGGGCATGGACGCGCTCACCCACGCCATCGAGGGCTACACCACGAAGGGTGCCTGGGAGATGTCCGACATGTTCCACCTGAAGGCCATCGAGCTCATCTCGAAGAACCTGCGCGACGCGGTGGCCGAGGCGAAGAGCGGCAAGGCCGGCAGCGGCCGCGAGGCCATGGCCCTTGGCCAGTACATCGCCGGCATGGGCTTCTCGAACGTCGGCCTGGGCATCGACCACGCCATGGCGCACACGCTCTCGGCCCACTACGACACCCCGCACGGCGTCGCCTGCGCCATGCTCCTGCCCATCGCCATGGAGTTCAACAAGCCCGTCGTGGCTGACCGCCTGGCCGACGTGGCCGTCGCCATGGGCGTGGACACCACGGGCATGACCACGGACGAGGCCGCCGACGCCGCCATCGCCGCGGTGCGCCAGCTCTCCGAGGACGTCGAGATCCCGAAGGTCTGCGAGGCCATCAAGGCCGACGAGCTCGACCGCATCGCCGACGACGCGCTCGCGGACGCCTGCTATCCGGGCAACCCGCGCGAGGCCGACCACGATACCGTCGTGGAGCTCTTCAAGAAGATCATGGCGTAAACCCTGCACGCCATGCGCCGGGGTCGGCGAGTGCGACCCCATCGGGCGGCCTGCCATGCGGCGGGTCGCCCGTTTTCGTGATGGGCGTTTGACGCCGCCCGCCGGATACGCGTGCCGCGTGCTACAATACCCCCTGCGAAGCGGGCCAGGCGGTCGCGCGCGGGATCGGGCTCGCCCGGTGCCCGCGTGAGGAAAGTCCGGGCTCCACAGGGCAGGATGCTGGCTAACGGCCAGGCGGGGCGACCCGACGGAAAGTGCCGCAGAAAAGAAGACTCCCACCTGCGTGCAGACTCGGCGCGCAAAGGGAAAAGATGAAACGGTGGTGTAAGAGACCACCAGCGTCGCGGCGACGCGGCGGCTTGGTAAACCCCATCCGGAGCAAGCGCGAATAGGGGCGCGATAGGCCGGCCCGGCCTGCGCCCGGGTGGCGTGCGAAGAGCGGCGCGGCAACGCGTCCGCCAAGATAAATGACCGTCCCCGACAGAACCCGGCTTATCGGCCCGCTTCGCCCTTTCGTTGCCGCCCCGCGCCGTGCGGGCGCGCCCTTGGCGGTTCCATGCCCGTTTCTTACGGCCAACATCAGGGAAATGTAAAGCTCTCGTAAGATGTTTTCATGCCATTGCGCGTTTCCGCAGCTCATGAGCCTCTTCTATGCATATGCGCCTTACATTGCGCAGATAATCGCCATCCAAGCATCACTTTCATGTAACGAAACGGTAAAATAGCGGGGATGTTACCTCCGGGCGCGGTGCGCCCTTGGTTGGGGGAGACCTTCTTGGACGTTTCTTTCACACAGTTCGTCGGCCAGGTGCTTTCGAATCCCATCATGGCCGTCACGGTCCTGCTCACGCTCGGCGTCATCTTCGTGAACGGCTGGACCGACGCGCCGAACGCCATCGCGACCGCCGTCACCACGCGTACCATCAGCATCCGGCCCGCGATCATCATGAGCGCCGTCTTCAACTTCCTCGGCGTGCTCATCATGACGATCGTGAACTCGTCCGTCGCCTCGACGATCTCGAACATGGTCGACTTCGGCTCGAACGCCCACATGGCGCTCATCGCGCTGTGCGCGGCGCTGTTCTCGATCGTCGTCTACAGCGTGGGCGCATCGATCTTCGGCATTCCCACGAGCGAGAGCCACAGCCTCATCGCCGGCCTCACCGGCGCGGCCCTCGCCGTCCAGGGCGGCCTCGACGGCGTGAACGGCTCGGAGTGGATCAAGGTCATCTACGGCCTCGTGCTGAGCCTCGTGTTGGGCTTCGCGCTCGGCTGGGGCATCTGCAAGCTGCTGACCATCATCTGCAGGGACATGGATCGCCGCCGCACGAACAAGGCGTTCAAGTACATGCAGATCTTCGGTGCCGCCGCCATGAGCTTCATGCACGGCGCGCAGGACGGCCAGAAGTTCATCGGCGTACTGCTGCTGGGCGTGGCGTTCGTGAACGGCCAGCCCGAGCTCGCTGGCGCCGTGATCCCCATCTGGCTCATGCTGCTCTGCAGCGTGACCATGGGCGTGGGCACGAGCGTGGGCGGCGAGAAGATCATCAAGTCCGTGGGCATGGACATGGTGAAGCTCGAGACGTTCCAGGGCTTCTCGGCCGACCTCGCCGGCGCCGTCTGCATTCTGCTCTCCACCCTCACGGGCATTCCCGTCTCGACGACCCACACCAAGACGAGCGCCATCATGGGCGTCGGCGCGGTGAAGCGCCTCTCGGCCATCAACTTCTCGGTGGTCAAGGACATGATGCTCACGTGGGTGTTCACGTTCCCCGGGTGCGGCCTCATCAGCTTCGTCATGGCGAAGCTGTTCATGATGGTGTTCTAGACCTCGCAAGCATAGACGTGGAGCGCCGAAGGGCGCGGTTCATAGCGAGCTCACGACGTATGGGAGGATATCTTGGCCAGGAAAAACGATGCGTTCTACTTCGACGCCTTCTGCACATGCGCGGATTACTCGTGCCAGGCGGCCGAGCTGCTGTCCCAGATCGCGCATGACTTCGATCCCGATGCCCTCGAGGAGCGGATCGATGAGATGCACGCGATCGAGCAGGCGGCCGACGAGAAGAAGCACGAGATCCAGGACGCGCTCGTCACGGCGTTCGTGACGCCCATCGAGCGCGAGGACATCGCGATGCTGAGCGACTACCTCGACACCGTGACCGACCGCATCGAGGGCGTGCTGCATCGGCTCTACTTCGACAATGTCCGCGAGATGCGCCCCGACGCGCTGCGCATGGTCGAGATGATCGTGCGCGGCTGCAAGGTGATGCGCGAGGTCGTGGGCGAGCTGGCGCAGTTCAAGAAGTCGAAGAAGCTGCGCGATTACGTCGTGGAGCTCAACAGCATCGAGGAGGAGGCCGACGCGCTGTACATGCACGCCATGCGCGAGCTGCACACCACGTGCACCGACCCGCTCGTCGTGTTCACGTGGCACGAGATCTACTCCTTCCTCGAGTACTGCGTCGATTACTGCGAGCACGTCGCGGATACCGTCGATACCATCGTGATGAAGAACTCCTAGTGGATGCCGAGCGCTATCTGACCCTGCGGGCTGGGTATGAGGCGGTATCGGAGGTCGTTGACCGCAAGAGCCGCTTCATAGCCCAGCTCGTGCATGTCGAGTCCGAGGCGGCGGCGTCCGAGCACATCGCCGCCGTGCGCGCCCGGCACTTCGATGCGCGCCACAACGTCCCCGCGTGGATTCTGGCCGATGGTCGGGAGCGGGCGAGCGACGACGGCGAGCCCCAGCGCACGAGCGGCATGCCGACGCTCGAGGTGCTGCGCGGCGCGGAGCTGCGCGACGTGTGCTGCGTGACCACGCGCTACTTCGGCGGAACGCTGCTCGGCCCCGGCGGGCTCGTGCGCGCCTATACCGCCGCCGCCCAGGCCGCCATCGACGAGGCGCGCGCCGCGGGCGCGATCGTGGAGATGACCATGGTGACCCCGGTCGAGGTGCGCGTGCCCTACGCCGCGTTCGAGCAGGTGCGGCACATGGCCGAGGTCGCGGGCGCGAAGGTCGCGGACGCGGTGTACGCCGAGGACGTCACGCTCGAGCTCGCCTTCCATGCGGGGGAGGAGGGGCCGTTCCTCGCGGCGCTCACCGAGCGGTTCGCGGGCAAGCAGGATGCCCGCGCCGGCGCCCCGCATTTCGCCGAGTTCTAATGCGGGCGGGCCCGCGTTTCCTGCATGCGGGGTGGTGCGCCTGGTCTAGCGGCTCGCTATTCCGCGGGCTCGCGGCGGGCGATGATGTCGACGGCGATCCTCACGGCATCCTCGATGCACCCCGGGCAGCTGCGCAGGGGGTCGTGGTCGCACCCGATGCCCTTCAGCTCGGCGCAGCGGGTCGTGCCGTTCATCTCGCCGAAGCGCTGCACGAGCTCGTGGACCAGGCGGTACGTCGCGACCTTGGTCGTGCCGGACGTCTCGGTGCCGGAGCTGTTGAGGTGGCTCAGCGCCATGACCGCGCCCGAGATGGCGCCGCACGTTTCCTGGTGCCCGCCCATGCCGGCACCGAATCCCTCGGACAGCAGATAGCACGCCTCGAAGTCGGCGCCGACCTCGGGCGCGAGCGCGCACGCGACCGCCTGCGCGCAGTTGAACCCGCGCTCGGCGCGGAGGGTGACAGCGGTGCGGGCGAGGTCGTCGGAACGGGACTGGATGTCAGACGTGGTCATGGGGCTCCTCTCGGTTCGGTGGGCTGCGCGGCGTCGCGGTGCCGTGCGGATGCCATTGTAGCAATCTCCGCGCCCGCGCAGGCGTGGTGGCGATAGGTGTGGCTCGCATCACCTCAGGGCTCCGTCTGCCGTGCCGCGCGGACCGGGCGCATCGGCGCCATGCCCCGCTTCCGGGAGCCATCTTTGTAAAATGCGCTGCGCGGCGGCCCGTCGCGGCGCAACGGCGGTATCCTGTACAGGTTCGATAACGGCGCGGCGCGGCACGACGCCCGCGCGGGCGCCCGGCGACCAAAGGAGGCCCACCCATGGCAGAGCATATCGGAACCACGTGCGTGCAGGGCGGCTACCGCCCCGGTGACGGCGAGCCCCGGCAGGTTCCCATCTATCAGTCCACCACGTGGAAGTACGATACCTCGGAGCACATGGGCAGGCTCTTCGACCTCGAGGAGTCCGGCTACTTCTACACGCGCCTGCAGAACCCCACGAACGACTACGTCGCGGCGAAGATCTGCGAGCTCGAGGGCGGCTCGGCCGCCATGCTCACGAGCTCCGGCCAGGCGGCGAACTTCTTCGCCGTCTTCAACATCGCCGGCTGCGGCGACCACGTGGTCGCGAGTTCCGCGATCTACGGCGGCACGTTCAACCTGCTCGCGCACACGCTCGAGCGCATGGGTATCGAGACCACGTTCGTCGCGCCCGACTGCACCGACGCCGAGCTCGAGGCCGCCTTCAAGCCCAACACCAAGGCCGTCTTCGGCGAGACCATCGCCAACCCCGCCCTCGACGTGCTCGACATCGAGCGCTTCGCCACGGCGGCGCACGCGCACGGCGTGCCGCTCATCGTGGACAACACGTTCCCCACGCCCATCCTCTGCCGTCCCTTCGAGTGGGGCGCGGACATCGTGACGCATTCCACCACGAAGTACATGGACGGGCACGGCGCGGCCGTGGGCGGCGCGATCGTGGACTCCGGCAACTTCGACTGGGAGGCGCACGCGGACAAGTTCCCCGGCCTCACCACGCCCGATGAGACCTACCACGGCGTCGTGTACACCGAGAAATTCGGCCAGGGCGGCGCGTTCATCACGAAGGCGACCTCCCAGCTCATGCGCGACTTCGGCTGCATCCAGAGCCCGCAGAACGCGTTTCTGCTCAACATGGGCCTCGAGAGCCTGCACGTGCGCATGCCCCAGCATGTGAAGAACGGCCAGGCCATGGCCGAGTTCCTGGTCGAGCACCCCAAGGTGCGCTTCGTGAAGTACCCCGGGCTGCCGAGCGACCCGTGGCACGAGCTCGCCCAGAAGTACCTGCCGAACGGTTGCTGCGGCGTGGTGAGCTTCGGGTTCACGGGCGGCCGCGCGGCGGCGGAGGAGTTCATGAAGAACCTCCACGTGGCGCAGATCGCCACCCATGTGGCCGATGCGCGCACCTGCGTGCTGCACCCGGCGAACGCCACGCACCGCCAGATGACGGATGCCGAGCTCGAGGCCGCGGGCGTCGCCCCCGACATGGTGCGCCTCTCCTGCGGCATCGAGGACACGCAGGATCTCATCGACGACGTTGCGCAGGCGCTCGACGCCATCTAAGGCCGCGCGCCCGCGCGTAGGCGCTATCGAGCCGTAGCCCCATACCGCAAAAAGGGGTTGGATGGAACACGTCCCCAACGAACCCATGGGTTGGTTGGGGACGTGTTCCTTTCAACCCCTTTTGCCTACCGGGGGTCGATGGGGCGCAGCACGGTGAGCGCGCCGGGCAGGATCTCGATGCCGATTCGCGTGGCAGAGAGCTGCTCGCCGTCCGCCTGCATGGGGTAGCCCGCGCCCTCGAGCTCGATGTCGACGCGGCGTGCCCGGGCGAAGCGGATGTAGCGCGAGCCCACGTGGTGGCCGTTCTTGGCGCGGAGCAGCAGCGCGAGCGCCGTCACGCGCGTCGCCCGCCCGCTCGCGATGCACACGTCGAAGCGGCCGTCGGTGGGGTCGGCGTCCGGGCAGATCCGGAAGCCCGAGCCGTACGTGGGGCCGAGCTGCACCGCGACGATGAACGTGCGCAGCCGCTCGGGCTCGCCGCCGTCGAGCGCGATGCGCGCGGGGTAGGGCTGGAAGCGCCGGGCGAGCACGTCGACGCCGCTCGCCATGTAGAGCGCCCCGCCGGTGAGCTTCGTCACGTTCCTGAGCTCGTAGGTGCCGATCGCCACGGCCGCGTCGAGCCCGAAGGAGAAGGTCTCGATGAAGTACTCGGTCGCGGCCGGTCCGTCGTCCGCGTCGCGCAGCGCGAGCCTGCCCACATCGAAGGGGATTCGCTCGCAGGTGAGGTAGCGGCCGAACCCATCGCCTGTGAAGTCGCGCATCCCGAGCGTGCGGGCGAAGTCGTTGCCCGAGCCCACGGGCACGACGCCCATGGCGGGCCGTTCCGCCGCGGGGATGGCCATGAGGCCGTTCACCACCTCGTGCACGATGCCGTCGCCGCCGAGCGCGAGCACCGCGTCGAAGCCGCGGGCCGCCTGCGCGAGCTCGATGGCATGGCGCGGCCGCTCGGTGTAGACGAGCTCGAACGAATCGCGGTCGTGGTGGTAGAGGGCGAGGAAGCGCTGCAGCTGCTCGGCCGCGCGCCCGCCCGATCCGAGTTGGGACGCGGGGTTGGCGATGATGAGCGTGCGCCCGAGCGGGCTCGCCGTGGTCGTTTGGCTATCCATGTGGTTCCTCGTCGGTCGCGTGCGGCATCGCATCCATTATCGCGCAACCGCCAGCCCTACGCATCTCCGTCCTCGAGGCGGTCGTGCCGGGCGATGGCGTCGGCGACGGTGGCGTTCGCGTCGCCCTCGAGCGAGCGGCGCTTCGGCGTGATGATGCGCTGCGCGGGGTAGACGCCGCGGTGCCCCGCGACGAGGTAGCTCACGAAGGACGCAATGACGTAGTAGGGCATCGCCGCCCCGCCGAAGAGGTCGACGCCGAGCATGATGGTCGTGATGGGCACGTTGAGCGCGGCCCCGAAGACGCCGAGCATCCCCAGCGCGGCCGCGAAGCCGCAGGGCAGGTCGACGAGCGCCGCGAGGGCGCCGCCGAGCGAGGCGCCGATGCCGAAGAGCGGCGTGACCTCGCCGCCCTGGAAGCCCGTGCCGAGGGTGAGCGCGGTGAGCGCGATCTTGATGAAGGGGTCGGCGAGGGTCGTGTCGCCCGAGAAGCCGGCTTCGACGAGCCAGGTCGAGAGTCCCGCGTAGCGCTGGAGGCCGAAGAGGAAGTACACCGCGATCAGCGCGAGCGAGCCCGTGAGCGCCGCGAGCAGGTAGCTCGTGATGCGGTTCGCGAGCACGCGGCGCACGGTGCGGATGGCGAGCGAGAACAGGCGGGCGATGAGGCCGAACACGATCGCGAGCGCGACGGTGGCCGCGACGGTGCGGGCATCGAGCGCGGGCACGGCGCCAATGGCGTACGAGGCGTGCGCGCAGCCGATCGCGCGCGCGACGCCGTCGGCGGTGAACGAGGCGATGAGGCAGTAGATGCCCGAGCTGTAGTTCAGCTTGCCCACGTAGCACATCTCCATGCCGAAGAACGTGCCCGCGAGCGGCGCGCCGAAGACGGCGCCGAAGGCGGCCGAGATGCCGGCGAGCATGAGGTCTTGGTGGTCGCGCGCACCGAGCCGCGCCGCACGGGCGGTGTTGTCGGCGAGCGTGCCACCTATCTGGACCGCTGTGCCCTCACGACCGGCGGAGCCGCCCGCCAGGTGCGTGGCGACGGAGCAGATGAAGGTGAGGGGAGCCATGCGCGCGGGCACGGGGGTGCCGGTGAGCGCGCTGTCGATGACGAGGTTGTTGCCGCGCGACGCCAGCTTGCCGTGCGTGCGGTACACCCAGGCGGTCGCGACGCCCACCACGGGCAGAAGGAGGAAGGCGGCGATGTGGCGCTCCCGGATGCCCGTGACGATGTCGAGCGAGGTGAGGAAGGCCCAGGCGACAACGCCCATGGCGGCGGACACGACGAGCACGAGCGCGAGCAAGCGGAGACTCTCGCGCATGTTGCGCAGGTCGCGGCGGGTGTCCGCGGCGATGAGCGCCTCCTCGTGCGAGAGGACGCCCCCGAGCGCGCTCGAGACCCGCTCCCGTATCGAAGCGCCTTGCGCCATGTCCCATCCCTCCACTCGAGGCCGCGATGCGCGCGCCGCCGCGCCCATCCGAAGCAACCAGTATAGCGCCCGTCCTCTTGCGCGGAGCAGCCGAAGCCGGTGCATACCAAAAAGCAGGCCAGCAAAAAGCAGGCCAGGCACGCTGCGTTGCCTGACCTGCAGTGGTTCCTGGAGCGGGCGACGGGAATCGAACCCGCGTCATCAGCTTGGAAGGCTGGGGTTCTACCATTGAACTACGCCCGCATATGGTCGGGACGACAGGATTCGAACCTGCGGCATCGTGCTCCCAAAGCACGCGCGCTACCAGACTGCGCCACGTCCCGTGCGTCCGACGCAGCATTATACGGGTTATTCGGGGGCTGGGCAACCGCCGCGCCGCGCGATTCGCTCCGCGTCCACATCGCCCGCCCCCGCCCTCGCGCTAGCGCAGGAACGTGCGGATGAGCCTGTCCTTCGCCGCCGTGTAGGGCTGGTAGCGCATGGGCAGGTCGATCCAGAGGTACTTCTTCAGGATGCTCTTCTCGTGGCTGAACGTGTCGAAGCTCTTCTTCCCGTGGTAGCTGCCCATGCCGCTCGCGCCCACGCCGCCGAAGCCCATGGAGCTCGTGGCGAGGTGCACGATCGTGTCGTTCACGCAGCCGCCGCCGAAGGGCACGTGGCGCAGGAAGCGGTCCTCGAGCGCGGCGTCGCGCGTGAAGAGGTAGCAGGCGAGCGGCTTGGGGCGGCGCTTGATGAACGCCTCGGCCTCCTTGACGTCGCGGTAGGTGATGATGGGCATGATGGGGCCGAAGATCTCCTCGCCCATGACCGCGTCATCCTCCGTCACGCTGCCGAGTACGGTGGGGGCGATCTGCAGCGTCTCGGCGTTCGCCTGCCCGCCCACGACGACCTTCGCGGGGTCGATGAGCCCCATGAGGCGGTCGAAGTGCTTGCGGTTCACGATCTTGCCCCACTGCGGGTTGTCGAGCGGAGCGGCCCCGAACATCTCCTCGATCTGCGCGCGCACGAGCTTGAGGAACTCGTCGTGCACGCGCTCGTCGACGAGGATGTAGTCGGGCGCCACGCAGGTCTGGCCGCAGTTGAGGTACTTGCCGAACACCACGCGCGCGGCGGCGACCTTGAGGTTCGCGTCCGCCGCGATGACGCAGGGGCTCTTGCCGCCCAGCTCGAGCGTGACGGGGGTGAGGTGCTCGGAGGCCTTGCGCATCACGAGCGTGCCCACCGCGACGCTGCCGGTGAAGAAGATGTAGTCGAAGCGCTCGTCGAGCAGGGCCGCGTTCTCCGCGCGCCCGCCTTCCACGACGCTCACGAGCCCGGGCTCGAGGCTGGAGGAGATGATGTCGCGCATCACGGCGGACGTGGCGGGCGAGTACGCGCTCGGCTTCACCACGCAGCAGTTGCCGGCGGCGATCGCGCCCACGAGCGGCTCCATCGTGAGCATGAACGGGTAGTTCCACGGGCTCATGATGAGCACGCATCCATAGGGCTCCGCGATGGTGAAGCTCTTGGCATGGAAGTTCGCCAGCCCGGTGCGCGCGCGGTGCCGCCGTGCCCAGCGGCGGACGTGGCGCAGCTGGTAGCGCAGCTCGGCGAGCGTCATGCCCACCTCGCACATGTAGCTCTCGGTCGCGGACTTGCCGAGGTCCACGCGGAGCGCCTCGTTGATGCGGTCCTCGTTCTCGACGATCGCGCGCTCGAGGGCGCGCAGCGCCTCGATGCGGGCCTCGACGGGGATGGTGGCGCCGGTGGCGAAGTGCGCCCGGCAGCGCTCGACGGTATCTGCGATGGTCATGATGCTCCTCATGCTCCTAGTGGCGGATGGTGCGGTGGGCGCGATGGGCGATGCGGCCGACGCGGCGGCGCGCGGCGCGCACGATGCGGCGCAGCCCGCGGGTGAGGCCGGCGCGGGGCGCGGCGGTCGCGCTCGGGGTAGCGTGCGCGTCGCGGGTCTGTGCTGCCGCATCGGCCGCATCGCGCTCCCCGCGTTCCTGCACGAGATGATACAGGCGCTCGAGCTCGCGCGCATCCATGAGCTTCGGGACGGGGTAGAGCGGGTTGCCCTCGGCGTCGGCGTGGCGCGCCATCTCGGAGATGTCCTCATCGCGGATGCCCGCGAGCTTCGTCGGGATCCGCATGGCGGCGTTCATCTCGCGCACCCATTGGATGAACGCGGTCGACGCATCATGGTCGTTCATGGCACCCGGGACCACGCCGGCGCGGCGCGCGAGGTTGGCGAGGCGGTGCTCGCAGGACGCGCCGTACTCCTCCAGAACGTAGGGGAGCAGCACCGCGTTCGCGAGGCCGTGCGCGATGCCGTACTGCCCGCCGAGCGAGTGCGCCACGGCGTGCACGTATCCCACGTAGGATTTCGTGAACGCGAGCCCCGCGCGATAGGCGGCGTGGAGCATGTGCTCCCGCGCCTCAGCATCCGAGCCGTCGCGGTAGGCGCGCAGCAGGTAGGTGTGGATCTCGTGCACCGCCTGGATGGCGTTGGCGCGCGTGTCGCGCGTCGTGGAGCGCCCGATGTAGGCCTCGACCGCGTGCACGAGCGCGTCCATGCCGGTCGTCGCGGTGATGTGCGGCGGCAGGCCGAGCGTGGTGCGGTAGTCGAGGACGGCGTAGCGCGGGATGAGCGCGAAGTCGTTGATGGGGTACTTGTAGTGCGTCTCGCCGTCGGTGATGACGGCGGCGAGCGTCGTTTCCGACCCGGTGCCCGCGGTGGTGGGCACGGCGATGAGGAGCGGTAGGGGAGCGAGCACCTTGAGGATCCCGCGCATGCGCTTGACGGGCTTGCGCGGGCGGGCGATGCGCGCGCCGGCCGCCTTGGCGCAGTCCATGGCCGAGCCGCCGCCGAAGGCGATGATCGCCTCGCAGCCGTAGGCGAGGTAGCGCTCGCGCGCCGCCTCGACGTTTGCGATGGTGGGGTTCGGCACGACCTCGTCGAAGACGCTCGCCTCGATGCCGCGCGCGCTAAGCTCCCGGATGAGCGGGCGGGGGAGCCCGAGCTGCATGATGGTGGCGTCGGTCACGAGCAGCACGCGGCGGATGCCCTTCTCGTGCAGGAGCTCGGCCGTCTCCTCGAACGATCCGAGCGGTTTGGGTTCGCGATAGGGCAGAAGTGGGATCGCGAGGCGGAAACAGGTCTGGTAGGCACGGCACCAGAGCATGCGAACGGGATTCATGCGGCTCCTCTCCGTATGGGCAAGATAGGTATGGCGCGGCCGGGCGATGCGGCCTGCGGCGCAGCTGGGCGATGCGGCCTGCGGCGGCACGCGGGCGCTCGGTTTCGAAATGCCAGCTGAGAAGGATAATTCATTGAATCTTTATGACAAAACGTCAACATAAGAGATGGAGGCTCCGTGAAGCGGGTTGCCGCGCCGCGCCGCTTGCCCGCTCGTTTCGGAAACGTTACACGTTGATGACGCGGCGAGGCCGAAAAATCGCTGCGGTACAATGCGGCAGGTACGATGGGCGGGTTTATGCACATCCGCCTCGCAGGGTATCCGTTTCGATTCAGATTGGAGCATCATGACCTATTCAGAGCGTGTCATCGACGAGCTCAAGGCCCGCTATGCCGATCAGCCCGAGTTCATCCAGGCTGCCACCGAGGTGCTGGAGACCCTCCAGCCCGCCCTCGATGCGCACCCCGAGTACGAGGAGGCGTCGCTGCTCGAGCGCCTCGTCGAGCCGGAGCGCGTGATCATGTTCCGCGTGCCCTGGGTTGACGATTCCGGCAAGGTCCAGGTCAACCGCGGCTACCGCGTCGAGTTCAACTCAGCCATTGGGCCCTACAAGGGCGGCCTGCGCTTCAACCCCACGGTCACCCTCGGCATGCTCAAGTTCCTCGGCTTCGAGCAGATCTTCAAGAACGCGCTCACCACGCTACCCATGGGCGGCGGCAAGGGCGGTTCCGACTTCGACCCCAAGGGCAAGTCGAACCGCGAGGTCATGGCGTTCTGCCAGTCCTTCATGACCGAGCTCTCGCGCCACATCGGCCCCAACACCGACGTCCCGGCGGGCGACCTCGGCGTGGGCGGCCGCGAGGTCGCCTACCTCTTCGGCCAGTACAAGCGCCTCCGCAACGAGTGGTCCGGTGTGCTCACCGGCAAGGGCCTCTCCTTCGGCGGCTCGCTCGCGCGCACCGAGGCCACCGGCTACGGCCTCGTGTACTTCGTCGACGAGTACCTCAAGAGCCAGGGCGATTCCTTCGAGGGCAAGAAGGTCGTCGTCCACGGCTCCGGCAACGTGGCGATCTACGCCATCCAGAAGGTCGCGCAGCTCGGCGGCACCGTGGTGGCCTGCTCCGACACCAAGGGCTGGGTCGAGGACCCCGAGGGCATCGACTACCAGGTGCTTGAGCATATCTACAACAAGAAGCGCTCCGGCCACGATGCCGGCGTGAGCCTTGCGATGTACGTCGACGAGCGCCCGGGTGCCACCTGGCACGAGGGTGACGGCCGCGGCGTCTGGCAGCTGCCCTGCGACGTCGCGCTGCCCTGCGCGCGCGAGAACACGCTGCTGCTCGAGGACGCGCAGGCGCTCGTGGCGAACGGCTGCAAGGTCGTCGGCGAGGGCGCGAACATGCCCACCACGCCGGACGCCACCACCTACCTCATGGAGCACGGCGTCGCCTTCATGCCCGGCAAGGCCGCGAACGCCGGCGGCGTGCTCGTGTCCGGCCTCGAGATGAGCCAGAACGCCGAGCACCTCTCCTGGACGTTCGAGGAGGTCGACGGCAAGCTCGAGAGCCTCATGCGCGGCATGTTCCACAACGTCGACGACACCGCGCGTGAGTACGGCCACGAGGGCAACTTCGTGATGGGCGCCAACATCGCCGGCTTCACCAAGGTCGCCGACGCCATGATGGCGCAGGGCGTGTGCTAGGAAGCACTGCATCGTCCCATCGGTTGGTATCGTAGGTCCCGGCCGGTCATATACCCATGACGTTGCGCGGCTCGCACCGTAGCGTGCGAGCCGCTTTGCTTTTGGTCCCGATGCCTCGCCTCAACGGGGCGGGGTGGCCATTATTTCCAGATTTGTGACACGTTATGTGGAATATGGGGGTGTGCTTCGCTCACCGCCCTGATAGACGGCGTGGTTATCCCAGCTCTGGAGCAACCCCACCCCGATTTCCGCTGGATGCATGTCACAAATCTGGAAAAAATGGCCAGCTTGGTTTCGTCGGGCTCTGTTGCGGGCGCTGATGCATATCCGTCAGCACGGTTTGAGCCCGAACGCCTCGCGCATGCCGTTGAGCAACCGCACGCGCCGCGCTGCGCCCTCCCGTGAACGATCCCTATATCTCATCTTGGCGCGGTGAAAGATCGTACTGCCAACGGCCTCGAGCGCTTCGACATCGCGAAGCGTGTCGTGGTTGAGCGCGATGACGGTTATACCGAGGGCGTTGAGCCCCCGGTTCCGATTCTCGTCATGTATGCGGGAGACGGTTTCGGCGTGATAGCCGCCGTTGTACTCAAGATCTACCCGTGCGCTCGGGATGAACGCGTCGCAGATGGTATAGGGCATTCCTGAAGCGTTTGAGGCGAGTCGGTTGAAATCGATCCGGCGGTTGAGCTGCATTTCTCCTATCCCGAGGCCTCCTCGGGAGATCGGCATATGGAACATTCCCGCCACAATCGCCTCCATGGGGGAGCGCGCGCCGTCAAGCAGGTGCGCGATGACCGATCGGGCCAACTTGACGCCGCGTGTCCGGGGCAAGCGCTCGGCGACTCGGGCAAGGGCGGCGACCGTGGTGGCGGACTCCGTCTCCAGGTATCCAGATGAGTCTGCCCGGTCTTCGTCGGGGCGACCATCCGAGATGTGCTCGCACATGGAAAAGGTGCCGCACAGCTCATAGCCCAAGGCGAGCGCCTTGGGAAACGACAGCGTGGCGCAGCATTGGATGAAGGCGAGCTCCACCGACACCGAGAAGATGCCGGGAGCTGCTTCGAGGAGGGTCGCGCCGCGCGGGCTCACGCCCATGGTGTGGATGGAAACGTTCTCGCTGCGTCGGCGTGATGCCGAGCTCGAGGCGAGGAGGTGCACCCGCCGGGTGTCCTCGTTGCCCGGGCAGAACCCATGGCGCGCGAGCTCATCCAAGTCGACCGAGCGCTCGCTCGCGCGGGCTCGCGCCATGACGTCGCGCACCTCGCGCGCGGAGAGCGGCCGCCAGGGGAGGGCGGCGTAGCGGCAGCGCGCGAAGCGGATGCCGCGCAGCGCGGACTCGTGGGAGACCACTATGACGGAAGGCGCTCGGTTCGTATCCATAGGGAAGGTATAGCGGCTCCGCCGCCCGCCAGCAAGCCCGGTGCGTCGCGCGGCTCCAAACTCCAGCGTTTCGCTACGCGATCGTTGTAAAAAACGCGAAAAACGGCCTTTTACGTGCGGAAATCTGACAGCCTTAGGGAGTTGGTGTGGAAAACGCCTCGACCGGGCGCGCTGCCGGACGGCGTATACTATCCATAGTCCGGTCATGCGCGCCGCGCCGAGGCGTTAGGGGTTTGGTATGCAGCGTGAATACATCGCCATCGCGCTCGGAGCGGTTTCGATGGCGCTCTCGTTCGTCCCGTCGAGCATCGTCCAGATCATCGGCGTCCTCGTGGGCGTCGCGGCGTTCCGCCTGGCCCGCCGCGTCAAGCGCGAGGATTACCGGCGCGACATGCCCTGCACGATCGCCCAGGTCATGGGCGTCGCGGGCGCGGTCCTGTGCGCCGTTGTCCCCATACTCAACGTCGTGGGCTGGATCATCCTCTGGGTCACGGGCTGATTCATGGTATAGTTTCCTTGGCGACGGACATATGCGTGTGAAAGCACGGTTGCAGCGGGGATCGAGGTTGCTCGATGTCCCGTTGCGCTGATTCATGAGGAGCGCATATGTCTACCCGGCGAAAGAAGACGACACAACCCAATCCGCGCGGTTCGAAGGCCGCCCATCCCGCACCGGATGCGTTCGACGAGCGGCTCGCGCGCCATCACGACGAGCTGCGCTGGCTCTATATGGAGCTGTACGGCAACGGCGATATGTTCGCCGAGCTCATCCACACCATGCGCTACTACTACGACGAGCGCTCGAAGGCGCTGCGCGCGCTCGATGCGAAGCGCGAGGCTGAGGGCGCCTGGTATCGCGACCAGAAGATGCTCGGCATGCAGATGTACATCGATAACTTCGCGGGCACCATCAAGGGGGTCGAGGAGAAGCTTCCGTACCTCGAGCGGTGCAACGTGACCTGCATCCACCTCATGCCGTTCCTCGACACGCCGCTCGACAAGAGCCGCTCGGACGGCGGCTACGCGGTGAGCGATTTCCGCCGCGTGCGGCCCGACCTGGGCACCATGGACGACCTCGCGCACCTGGCGGCGACCTGCCATGAGCACGGCATCAGCCTGTGCATGGACTTCGTGATGAACCACACGTCCGAGGACCATGAGTGGGCGCGGCGGGCGCGCGCCGGCGAGGGCGAGTACATGAGCCGGTACTTCTTCGAGGCGAACCCCGCGGTGATCGAGCGCTATTCGCGCGACGTGCCCCAGGTGTTCCCCACGACGGCGCCCGGGCACTTCACCTACCTGCCCGAGCTCGGCCAGAGCGTCATGACGCAGTTCTACCCCTACCAATGGGACCTCAACTACCGCAACCCGCGCGTGTTCAACGAGATGATGTACAACTTCCTGTTCCTCGCGAACCAGGGCATGGACATCATCCGCCTCGATGCCGTCCCCTACATCTGGAAGGAGCTCGGCACGAATTGCCGCAACCTCCCGCAGGTCCACACCATCGTGCGCATGATGCGCATGATCGGCGAGGTCGTCTGTCCCGGCATCGCGCTGCTGGGCGAGGTGGTCATGGCGCCCGTAGAGGTCGTGCCCTACTTCGGCACCCCGGAGAAGCCCGAGTGCCACATGCTCTACAACGTGACCACGATGGCCACGACCTGGCACACCGTCGCCACGCGCGACACGCGCCTGCTGCGCAGCCAGCTCGGCGCCGTGTGCTCGCTGCCCGCCTCGTACACCTTCCTCAACTACCTGCGCTGCCACGACGACATCGGCTGGGGCCTCGACTATCCGCTCCTCGCGTCCTGGGGCCAGCGCGAGGTGGAGCACAAGCGCTTCCTCAACGACTACTTCCTGGGGTGGGCGCCGGGCAGCTCGAGCCGCGGCGCGCTCTACAACGCCGATCCCGTCACGGGCGACGCGCGCTTCTGCGGCACGACGGCCTCGATGTGCGGTATCGAGGCGGCGGGCTTCGAGGGCGACGCGGCGAAGATGGACGTCGCCATCGCGCAGGACCTCATGCTCCACGCCTACATGCTCACCCAGTCCGGCCTCCCCATCATCTACAGCGGCGATGAGGTCGCCCAGGTGAACGACTACAGCTACGTCGAGGATCCCGAGCGCGCGGACGATTCGCGCTACATCCACCGCGGCCGCTTCCCCTGGGAGCTCACCGAGCGCATCGACGAGGAGGGGAGCGTCCAGCAGCGCATCTTCGACGGGCTGCAGCTCCTCGAGCGCGTGCGCCGCGAGGACCCGGTGTTCTCGGCCGGGGCGCGCGTGTGGCCGAAGGACTACAGCGACCCCGCGATCCTGTGGATCGTGCGCGAGGTCGACGGCGAGACGTTGCACGCCGTGTTCAACTTCAGCGACCAGCCCAAGACCGTGTGGATGCCCGAGCCCGCCGAGTACACCGACCTCGTAGCCGGCACAAATGAGGAAGTCGCCACCGTCGACCTCCCCGCCTGGGGCTTCACCTGGCTCAAGCACATCTGGTAGGAACCCGTTTGCGAGTACGTAACCCGCTCATCTGAGATACGTTCTCCGCATCAACGGCCGAGCCATCCGCCCTCCCGCCGGGGCAGGCGCTCGCTCCGGCGCAGTTCCGCAGAAACGGCCCTCCCAGGGCCGTTTCGAGGACTGTCTGAGCACGGAGGGAGCGCCGGCCCCGGCGGGAGGGCGGAGCGCTCGCTACCGTTGCGCGTGCTGCTGGCGCCAAGCCCTGGGCGAGAGCCCGCGGGCGTTCTTGAACGCGCGCGAGAAGTGCAGCTGGTTGGGGTACCCCACCGCGCGGCCCACCTCGCCCACGGAAAGGTTCGAGAGCTTGAGCAGCTCGCAGGCCTTCTCGATGCGGAACCCGATGAGGAACTGCTGCGGCGAGACGCCCATCGCGTCGCGGAACACCTTGCCGAAGTAGCTGCGGTTGAGCCCGGCGTTGCGCGCGATGTCCTCGACCGTGATGTCGCCCTGGTAGTTCTGCTCGATGTAGGCGAGGGCGTTGTCCACGTAGAAGCTGTGCAGGCGGCTCGAGGCGCCCGAGCGGTGCGGCCGCGCTGACCCGAGGAAGGCGTCGAAGAACAGGCAGGCGCACGCCACGAGGTAGAACTGCGAGGCGCTGCGGTGCTCGAGCAGGCTGCGCATGGCGTCGACCATCTGCTCGCAGCGCTCCTCGTCTTGC
This sequence comes from [Collinsella] massiliensis, assembly GCF_002161605.1. Taxonomy (NCBI): domain Bacteria; kingdom Bacillati; phylum Actinomycetota; class Coriobacteriia; order Coriobacteriales; family Coriobacteriaceae; genus Enorma; species [Collinsella] massiliensis. The sequence continues at coordinate 103,699 of NZ_NFIE01000006.1, forward strand.
GCCTGGTACACCGGGGAGGCGGGGGAGAAGCCCAGGCGGTCGAGGTTGGACTTCACATGCGCGCCGTCGAACTCGATCCAGATGTACTCCCAGGGCTCATCGAGGTCGGCGACATAGGTGGTGATCTGGCCGGGGAAGATGAGGAACCCCTCGCCCGCGTGGAGCTCGTGGACGGTCGCGCTCCCCATCTCGTCGGTGGCGGTGAGCGACCCTTTCCCCTCAAGAATGAAATGGAAGAGGTAGTGGCTTCGGCGCGCGGGACCGAAGGCGTGCCCCGGCGTGCACACCTCGCGGCCGTACTGGTAGGGCATGAGGTCGGTGAAGACACCGCCCTCGAAGGTTGAAAACTCGATCTCGTGTGGACGCATGACATCCTCCATCGCGTCGTGACCGGCTGCGTCGCTGTGCCGTGCACTTATGGCGTACTATATACCAAAATGCGATAAATAATCAACAAGGGTATATAATTCCTCTATAGATGTCGCAATATGATATATAAGCCTAATACATCATAAAACGTCGGTAATTACGTGGGCAAATACAGTATAGCGCTCCTGTGAAGACCTCCATCTGGTAGGGGAAATTTGATACCGTTGACCCCTCCTTTTCGACCGTCTATCGAATTTCCGGTAAAACTATACAAACTATTTACCCATATTTACCAGCGCTAACAAGAATTAAGTAAGTATTTATAGCTAAGTATGTGTATAACCTAGCAAAAGGATAATTTTTACTATGGACACATACGCTTTGTCTGTCGCCTACGTCAAAGCAGGTCAAGAGCTCACGTTGGAAGGGGAAGCTCGATGGCAGGACTCACGCTCGAACACGTTGGCAAGAAGTACCCCAATGGCTATGAGGGGGTGAAGGACTTCAACCTCGAGATCGCCGACAAGGAATTCATCATCTTCGTCGGTCCCTCTGGGTGCGGCAAGTCCACGACCCTCCGCATGATCGCCGGCCTCGAGGACATCACCTCGGGCACGCTCAAGATCGACGGCCGCGTTGTGAACGACGTCGAGCCGAGCGAGCGCGACATCGCTATGGTCTTCCAGAACTATGCCCTCTACCCGCACATGACGGTCTACGAGAACATGGCCTTCCCGCTGCGCTTGCGCAAGGTGGACAAGGCCGAGATCGACAAGGCCGTCCACGAGGCCGCGCGCATCCTCGACCTCGAGAAGCTGCTCGACCGCAAGCCGTCGGCGCTTTCCGGCGGCCAGCGCCAGCGCGTCGCCATGGGCCGCGCCATCGTGCGCAAGCCCAAGGTCTACCTCATGGACGAGCCCCTCTCGAACCTCGACGCCAAGCTGCGCGTCCAGATGCGCGCCGAGATCTCGAAGCTCCATGACCGCCTGGGCGCCACGATCATCTACGTCACGCACGACCAGACGGAGGCCATGACGCTCGGCACGCGCATCGTCGTCATGAAGGAAGGCGTCATGCAGCAGGTGGACACCCCGTCCAAGCTCTACGCCGAGCCCTGCAACCTCTTCGTCGCCGGCTTCATCGGCAGCCCCCAGATGAACTTCATCGACGCCACGGTGGGCGAGGCCGAGGGCAAGATCACCCTCACCTTCGGCGGGAACACCATCTCCGTGCCTGAGTCGAAGGCCGAGGCGCTCAAGCCCTACATCGGCCGCGTCGTCATCGCCGGCATCCGCCCGGAGGACGTCATCGAGGAGCACGAGCACGCCGAGGACAAGCGCCTCTCCGAGCCCATCGAGTCGCTCGTCACGGTCTACGAGCTCCTGGGCGCCGAGGCCATGATCTACGGCGACGTGGACGGCGGCGCCATCTCCGCGCACGTGTCCGCCACGAACCCCGCGCGCAACGGCAGCCGCATCAAGGTCGCCTTCGACATGGACAAGCTCCATGTGTTCGACAAGGAGACCGAGCTGGCCATCGTCCACTAGCCCGAGAGGAGAGCAGATATGCTGAGCAAACCCATATCGCGGCGCTCGCTTCTGGGCCTCACCGCAGCGGGCGCGGCCTCGCTCATGTTCGCCGGGTGCACCAACGAGCGCTCGGACGGCAAGGTCGAGGTCGAGATCGTGAGCTACAAGCAGGAGGCCGTGAGCATCTTCGAGCAGATCATGGCCGACTTCAACGCGACCCACGACGACATCTACCTCAACATCCAGAGCCCCGCGGACGCCGTGACCGTCATGAAGACGCGCTTCGTGCGCGAGAACTACCCGGACGTGATCGGCATCGGCGGCGACGCGGACTACGCGAGCTTCGTCGACTCCGAGATCCTCGCCGACGTGAGCGATTACCCCGGCATGGATTCCGTGAGCCCTGCCTACATCGACATCCTGAAGAGCGTCACGTACGTCCCAATGGAGGGCATCTACGGCGTGCCGTACGTGGCGAACGCCGCAGGCATGCTCTACAACAAGCAGATGTTCGCCGATAAGGGCTGGGCCATCCCCGAGACCTGGGACGAGCTCATCGCGCTCTGCGACGAGATCGTCGCCGAAGGCCAAGTCGCCCCGTTCTACCTGGGCTACGCCGACACCTGGACGATCCTCTCGCCGTGGAACTCCATCGCGGTGAACATGGTGCCAAGCGACCTCGCGCGCCAGGTGAACGCCGGCGAGGCCACCTTCGCCGAGTACTACGGCGCGCCGGCCCGCCGCATGCGCCAGATGCTGAAGTACAGCCAGACCACCATCGGCGACCCCGGCCCCTTCTCCATCCAGTACAACGACGCCTGCACCCGTTTCGGCAACGGCATGTCGGCGATGTACCCCTGCGGCAGCTTCGCGGTCCCGCAGATCCTGCGCTCCGGCACCGACATCGAGGTCGGGATGTTCCCCATGCCCTCGGCCGAGAACCCGGAGGACCGCATCGTCGTCTCCGGCGTCGACCTGCAGTGGTGCGTGGCCGAGACCTGCAAGCACAAGGATGCCGTCTACGAGGTGCTCGACTTCTTGAGCTCGCCGGATTACCTGCAGACCTACATCACCGACCAGCGCGCCATCTCGTGCATCGAGGGCGACTTCGAGCTCGACCCGCTGTTCGACGACATCAAGCCCTGGCTCGAGGAGGGTCGCGTGCTTGACTACCTGGACCACTCCTACCAGAGCGCCATGGCGGTCGACGCGCAGCTCCAGACCATGCTGCAGGATAACGACGGTACCGAGGACGAGATCATCGACCGCTTCCTCAAGAAGTTCGATTCGGATTGGCAGCGCTACAACCGCAACGTCATCCGCCAGGTCCAGGAGTACGACCGCCAGCACGGTATCGAGAGCTAAGGGGGAACCTCAATGGCCACACTTGCGAAGGGCAAGGTCGGCACGAACCGCATGAGGACGTTCTATGCGATCCTCATCCCCGTGCTCATCTTGTTCGTTGCCTTCAACACCTACCCGCTCATCACGGGCTTTCTGTACAGCTTCACCGATTCGAAGGGCTACGGCGCCTTCAACATCGTCGGCCTGCAGAACTACGCAGACCTCTTCACGGATACGCGCGTCCTGAACTCCTACCTCTTCACGTTCAAGGTCGCCGTCATCTCCACGATCCTCACGAACGTGTTCTCGCTCATCCTCGCGATGGCGCTCTCGAGCAAGATCAAGTTCAAGAGCGCGCTGCGCGGCCTGTTCTTCGTGCCGCAGATCCTGGGCGCGCTCGTCGTGGGCTACGTGTTCCAGTTCCTGTTCACCTGGCTCATCCCGGCGCTCTTCAACACCGACTACACGATCCTCGGCGACCCCACCTGGGCGTGGGTGGCCATCGTGGTGGTGCTCGTGTGGCAGAGCTGCGCGCAGACCACGATCATCTACATCACCGGCCTGTCATCGGTGCCCGAGGACGTCTACGAGGCGGCCGCGCTCGACGGCGCGAAGGGCTGGAACAAGTTCCGCTACATCACGCTCCCGCTCATCATGCCCTCCATCACCACGAACATGGTGCTCGTGATGAAGAACATGCTCATGGTCTTCGACCAGATCATCGCCATGACGAGCGGCGGCCCGTCGCAGTCCACGGAATCCATCTCGTTCCTCATCTACAACAACGGCCTGTCCGGCGGGCAGTTCGGGTTCCAGTGCGCCAACGCGGTCATCTTCTTCATCCTCATCGCCGCGATCTCGGTTATCCAGACGCGCTTTTTGAATAGCAGAGAGGAGCAGCTGTAATGGCATCCAACGCTAAGGCGAAGGTCTCGGAGCGGGTCAACTGGCCCATTACCATCGCCCTGATCGTCCTCGCGGCGGTCACGATCATCTTCCCGCTGTACATGACGGTGCGCATCGCCGTCTCCGTGCGCTATCCCATGGGCCTCGAGATCTTCACGCTGCCCGAGACCTGGGACTTCGCGAACTTCCTCGAGGCCATCGAGGCCACGGACTTCTTCGTCACGTTCATGAACTCGCTCATCATCACGGCCGTGGCCGTGGTCGTGTCCATCGTGGTGCACAGCCTCGCGGCGTACGCCATCGGGCGCAACATGGAGAAGAAGCCCTTCAAGCTGAGCTACTACTTCATCGTCGCCGGCATGTACGTGCCGTTCGCGATCCTCATGATGCCGCTCGTGAAGCAGACGGCCGTCCTGCATCTGGACAACATGCTGGGCGTCATGATTCTCTACGTGGTGTTCTACATGCCCATGAACGTCATGCTCTACACGGGCTACCTGCGCAACATCCCGCTCGCGCTCGAGGAGGCCGCCCGCGTGGACGGCGCCCGCACCTGGACGACGTTCTGGAAGGTCATCTTCCCTATCATGAAGCCCATGCACGCCACCGTGGCGGTGCTCACCGGCCTCGCGGTGTGGAACGACGTCATGACCCCGCTCGTCATCATGGGCGGTTCGGGCGTGAACACGCTGCCGCTCGCGCAGATGACGTTCCAGACGACGTTCGGCACCGACTACTCGCTCGCCTTCGCGTCGTACCTGCTCGCCATGCTGCCCATGATCATCTTCTACATCTTCGCGCAGAAGCAGATCATCGGCGGCGTCACGAACGGCGCGGTTAAGTAGTTTCTCTTGCGTCTCCGGCACGCTCGCGCGGGCGTGCCGGACGCGACGTATACTGTCGGTTACCCCGGCCGGGCTGCGCCCCGACCGGGGCTTCGCACGAATATCTTGCTCGAAAGGCTGGCTATCATGCCCATCAGCTTCGACGAATCCACCCGCGTCTTCACGCTCAACACCCGATCGACCACCTACCAGATGCTTGCGGACTCCTACGGCTTCCTGCTGCATCTCTACTACGGCAGGCGCTCGGACGGCTTCATGGCCTATCTCGTGACGTATGCGGACCGCAGCGGCATGTGCGGCTGCCCCTACGATGTGAACGACCGCACCTACTCGCTCGACGTCCTGCCGCAGGAGTACCCGTTCCAGGGTGCGGGCGACATGCGCAGCCCGCTGCTCGTGGTGCGCGACGAGAGTGGCGCCTTCGGGTGCGACCTGCGCTACGACGGCTACGAGATCCGTCCGGGCAAGTACGCCCTGCCGGGCCTGCCGGCGGTTTACAGCGATGACGAGGCGGACGGCGCCGAGACCCTCATGGTGCGCCTGCGCGATGCGCGGCTGGGACTTGTGGTCGAGCTCCTCTACGGCGTCATGCCCGAGCTCGACGTCATCACCCGCGCCGCCGTGATCAGGAACGAGGGCACCGGGCGCATCACCGTCGACCGGGCGCAGACCGCCTGCCTCGACTTCGTGAACGGCGACTTCGACGTCATCTCGTTCCACGGTCGCCACGCCATGGAGCGCATCCCCGATCGGCACCGCGTGGGCCACGGCACGTTCTCGGTGGGGAGCCGCCGCGGCATGTCGTCGAACCAGTACAGCCCGGTCATGCTGCTCTGCGACCACGACGCCACGGAATCGACCGGCCGCGCCTGGGGCATGAACTTCGTGTACAGCGGCGGCTTCGAGGCCGAGGTGACCGGCGAGCAGTTCGACCAGACCCGCATGCAGATGGGCCTTTCGGACGACCGCTTCTCCTATCCCTTGGAGCCCGGCGAGCAGCTCGTGGCGCCCGAGGTCATCATGACGTACTCGAGCGAGGGCATCGAGCGCGTGTCGCAGAACTTCCACCGCTGCATCCGCACGCGCGTGTGCCGCGGCATCTGGCGCGACGCCGCCCGCCCCGTGCTCATCAACAGCTGGGAGGCGTTCTACTTCGACTTCACGGGCGAGTGCCTCGTGAAGCTCGCGGAGCGCGCCGCGAGCCTGGGCATCGAGATGCTCGTCATGGACGACGGCTGGTTCTCCACGCGCCGCGACGACCTGCGCGCGCTCGGCGACTGGACGGTGAACGAGGGGAAGCTCGGCGGGACGCTCGCCGAGCTCGTCGACCGGGTGAACGCCCTGGGCGTGAAGTTCGGCATCTGGGTGGAGCCCGAGATGGTGAGCGAGGACAGCGAGCTGTACCGCGAGCATCCCGACTGGGTGCTCGCCGTGCCCGGCAAGGGCCCCGTGCTCGGCCGTGACCAACTCGTGCTCGACCTCTCGCGCGAGGAGGTGCGCGACAACCTCTTCGAGCAGCTCTGCCGCGTGCTCGACCAGGCGAACATCGAGTACGTGAAGTGGGATTACAACCGCAGCATCGTCGATACGTACTCGCGCGCCTCGAGCGACCAGGGCAAGGTGCTCTACGACTACATGCTCGGCCTCTACGACCTGCTCGAGCGCCTCGTCGAGCGCTATCCGAAGATCCTGTTCGAGGGATGCTCCGCGGGCGGCGGCCGCTTCGACGCGGGCATGCTCTACTACATGCCGCAGATCTGGACGAGCGACAACACCGACGCCGTCAACCGCTTGAAGATCCAGTACGGCACCTCGTTCGGCTTCCCGAGCTCCGCCATGGGCGCGCACGTCTCGGCCTGCCCGAACGAGATCAACGGCCGCAGCGTCCCGCTCACCACGCGCGGCATCACGGCCATGCAGGGCGCGGCCTTCGGCTACGAGCTCGACCTCATGAAGCTCCCGGAGCGCGCCTGCGAGCACATCCGCCGGCAGGTGAAGCGCTTCCACGAGATCGAGCCCATCGTGCGCGAGGGGCTCCTGTACCGCCTCGACTCGCCGCAGACGGACGCGATCTGCGCATGGGAGTACGTGACCGAGGACGGCTCGCAGGCCGTGGTGAGCGCGGTGCGCCTCGAGGTTGAGGGCTACGGCGTGGCGAACTACGTGGTGCCGCGCGGGCTCACCCCGGGCGCGAGCTACCGCGACCTGGATTCCGGCGTGGTGTACCCGGCGGATGCCCTCATGGACATGGGCATGCCGCTGCCCGTGCGGCTCGAGGCGAACGCCGCGGTGATGTACCGCTTCGAGCGCGTGGACTAGCGCCCGCCTGTGGCCGGCGGCCCGGCTCGCCTGACCGGGTCGCCGGCGTGACCGTTCGCGATTGAGAAGGGGAGCCTATGCTCGATGATTATCGCCGGGCGCGCAAGCTCGCGGTCAGGCAGCTGCAGGAGGACGTCGAGGCGGGGCGCTACCCCTACCTGCCCGCGCTCGACGACATCCTGAAGGGCGAGGGCTGCCAGGGGGAGATCCCCATCGGCACCACCGAGATCGACATCGCCCTCATCGCGGGCACGCGCACGCACGGCCGCCAGAACAGCTTCGCCACGAACTTCATGCCCCTGCCCGAGGCCTCGAGCGAGTTCGCGATGAAGTGGAGCGACCTCATCGATTCCCAACGCGAGGAGGGCATCCGCGACCCCATCCTCGTCTACGAGTTCTTCCAGCGCTTCTACGTGCAGGAGGGCAACAAGCGCGTCTCGGTGCTGCGCTTTTTAGGGCAGCCGACCATCACGGCGCAGGTCGTCCGCGTGGTACCCATGGCGTCGGACTCCAAGGCGTACCGCGTCTACCAGGAGTTCATGCGCTTCTACAGCGTCGCGCCCATCTACGGCATCGTGCTCACCGAGGAGGGCTCCTACGCGAAGCTCGCCGCCTTCGCCGGGCGCGACCTCGAGGAGGTGTGGCCGGACGAGGTGGTGCACGACCTGCGCCAGGCGTTCGACTCCTTCCTCATGGCGTTCAAGAAACACGGCGGCGAGCACCTGGGCGTGACGCCGGGCGACGCGTTCCTCGTCTACCTCAAGATCTTCGGCTTCCATCAGGCGGTCGAATCGCTCCCGAGCGAGGTGTCGCGCCATGTGGCGCGCATCTGGGACGAGTTCGTCGTGGCGCGCGACGGCGGCAAGGTCGCTTACCTGGAGGACCCCGCCGAGGGCAAGACGCCCGTCATCAGCGAGCTCAAGAGCCTCTTGCCCGTGAGCTCCTACAAGCCCTTCCGCGTCTCGTTCATCTACGAGCGCTCGCCCGAGACCGACGGGTGGTGCGCCCTGCACGACAAGGGCAGGGTCATGCTCGAGCGCTACATGGGCTCCACGGTGGAGACGCGCGCCCATCCCTTCTGCGCGGAGGACGACGTCTTCGACGAGGCGGTCGACCGCGCGATCGCCGCGGGCTCCGACCTCGTGGTGACGATCTCGCCCACGCAGATGCATTCCTGCCTGCGCGCGGCCGTCCTGCATCCGGACACGCCCTTCATCAACTGCTCCGTGAGCCTCTCGCACAGCGCGGTGCGCACGTTCAGCGGCCGGCTCTACGAGGCGAAGTTCCTGCTCGGCGCGCTCGCGGCGACCCTTGCGGAGAACCATCGCATCGGGTATGTGGCGGAGGTGCCGACCTTCGGCAGCGTCTCGGCGATCAACGCCTTCGCCATCGGGGCGGCCATGGTCGACCCCGCCTCGACCATCTACCTCAAGTGGTTCTCGGCGAAGGACTACGACTGGAAGCGCGAGCTCGCGGAGACGGACGTGCGCATCGTCTCGGCGCGCGACTACCTCGACCCGCGCGCGCCCGACGAGCCGTGGGGCCTCTACCGCATCGAGGACGACGGCACCTCCACGCACCTCGCCGAGCCCGTCTGGAAGTGGGGGCGCTACTACCGGCTCATCGTCCAGTCCATCCGCAACCAGACCTGGAAGCGCGTGGGGGAGTCCATCTCCGGCGCCGCGCTCAACTACTGGTGGGGCATGTCGGCCGGCATCCTCGACGTGCGTCTCTCCGATGCGCTGACCTACGGCCAGCGCACGCTCATCGACGTCCTGCGCCAGTCCATCCTGACGCACCGCATCGACCCGTTCGCCGGCGAGCTCGTGAGTCAGGAGGGCGTCGTGCAGCTCGATGGGGCGGGGCGCCTGCCGAGCTCCGAGATAGTGCGGATGCGCTGGCTCAACGCCAACGTCGTGGGGCGCCTGCCCGAGCAGCGCGAGCTCTCCTGGAACGGCCTCGAGCAGGTCGAGGTGAGCGGCCTCATCCCGCTCGACGTGGAGAAGCTGCCCCATAAGGGGACGACATCATGAGGATCCTCGCCATCTCGGACACCGAGGAGGACCGCCTCACGACGCGCGCCGGCCTCGAGGCGCTCGGCCCGCTCGACTTCATCGTGTCGTGCGGCGACCTCCCCGCGACGTACCTCGAGACGATCGTCACGCTCGCGAACGTGCCCTTGCTCTACGTGCCGGGCAACCATGACACTTCGTACGCGGAGCACCCGCCGCTCGGGTGCACGCCCATCGACGGGAAGCTCATCTCGTGCTGCGGCCTGCGCATCGTCGGCCTCGGGGGGTCGCTGCGCTACAACGACCGCGTCTACGGCTTCACGGAGCAGGAGATGCGCTGGCGCATGTACAAGATCGCGCTGCGGGCGAAGTGGTCGGGCGGCGCGGACCTCATGGTGACGCATGCCCCGCCGCGCGGCTTCGGCGACCTCGACGACTACCCGCACCGGGGCTTCGAATCGTTCAACGTGGCGCTCGACATGCTCCGGCCGCGCCTGCTCGTCCACGGCCACGTGCACATGGAGTACGGCCGCATCGAGCGCGAGCGCGACCACCCGTCGGGCGCGCGCCTCGTGAACGCCTGCGGCTCGCGGATCATCGAATTCTGAGCGCGCGTCCCCGCGCCCGGCGCCCGCGCGCGCCCGGGCGGGGGGGGCGCCGCATGTGGGCGCGGCGTGTGAGCGCGCCCGCGCGCGAGCTTTACCGTGTGCACGCAGGCGGTATCTGCTATCATACGAGAGCTGTGCGCGACACGCGGGCGTGGCGGAATTGGTAGACGCGCTGGATTTAGGTTCCAGTGGGCTTCCCGTGAAGGTTCGAGTCCTTTCGCCCGCACCAGCGCAGGCGCCCCTCGGGGCTTCCGTCGCACGCGGCGGTGAGAGAGAAAAACAGGTTCCAGCGCCTGAGGCTATGCTGGGTAGGTTAGAGGAGGAACGTTGAACATCACTGCATCTGACGTCGAGAACGGCATCCTGACCGCGACGGTGACCATCCCCGCCGCCGACGTCGACGACGCGATCAAGAAGGCCTATCGCGATGCCGCCAAGCGGTACAACTTCCCGGGCTTCCGCCGCGGCAAGGCCCCGCGCCCGGTCATCGACCGCATGCTCGGCGAGGGCGCCGTGCTCGCGATCGCGACCGAGGACGCGGTGAACGCCGTCGCGCCCGAGATCCTCGAGGACCTCGACATCGTCCCCGTCAAGGACGGCGAGTTCAAGGTCGACGCCATCGTCAAGGACCACGAGGACTTCACCTTCTCGGTCGACTACAAGATGCGCCCCGAGCCCGTGCTCTCGTCCTACGAGCCCGTCTCCATCGAGATGCCGCCCGCCGAGGTCACCGACGCCGAGATCGACGCCCAGATCAACATGCTTCTGGCCTACCAGGTGAAGTTCGAGGACGTCGAGGATCGCGGCGTGGAGGCCGAGGACTTCGTCACCGTCGACATCAAGGACGTGAAGAACGCTGAGTCCCTCGCTGGCGAGGGCCGCGCGGTCTTCGTGGGCTCCGGCTCGATGCCCGAGGCCGTCGAGGAGGGCCTCAAGGGCATGAAGGCCGGCGAGTCCAAGGAGATCTCCTGGACGCCTGAGGGCGAGGACGCCGAGGAGGCCACGGTCGAGGTCACCGTCAAGTCCATCCGCGCCCGCATCACCCCCGAGCTCACCGACGAGCTCGCCAAGGAGACCTTCGGTTTCGACAGCGTCGAGGCCATGCGCGACGCCGTGAAGCTCGAGATCGAGCAGGACAAGCAGTCCCGCCTGCCCGGCATCAAGGAGAGCCGCTGCGTGGCCGCCCTCGCCGAGCGCCTCGAGCTCGAGGAGATGGACGAGGACTACGAGCAGTCCGTCTTCCAGGAGCTCGGCCAGCAGTTCCTCTCGAACCTCTCCGCGCGCGGCATGAGCCTCGACCAGTGGCTCCAGGCCAACCGTCTCACTTCCGATCAGTTCATCTCCGACCTGCACCACCAGGCCGACGACGTCGCCCGCGAGTCGCTCGCCCTCGACGCGCTCGCCCGCGAGCTCAAGATCGAGGTCACCGACGAGGACATCGACGCCGAGTTCGAGCGCGCCGGCGTGGAGGACGTCGAGGCCTCGAAGGCCAGCTTCGTCACCGAGGGCCGCATGCCCGCCGTGCGCGACTCCATCCGCCGCTCCAAGGCCTGCGACTGGCTCGTCGAGAACGCCCAGGTGACCGAGGTCGACGAGGTGGCCCGCGCCGCCGAGGGCGAGGAGAGCGAGGAGGGCGCCTCCGAGGAGGCCGCCGAGTAGCGGTATAGCCTTCCCCCGATATGGGTACCGTCCCGTATCGGTAAACCGACGTATTCGTACGGTGGTCGACCGCGCCCGGCGCAGGTTCCGGCCACCGTACGCGTTTCTCGAACCTTGAAGGAAGGAGCCCCATGATTTCCCGGATCGATTCCGCCCTCGTCCCCTATGTCATCGAGCAGACGCCGCGGGGCGAGCGCAGCTACGACATCTACTCGCGCCTCCTGAACGACCGCATCGTCTTTCTGGGCGAGGAGATCAACTCCGTGACGGCGAACCTCGTGATCGCCCAGCTCCTGCATCTTGAGAGCCAGGACGCGGAGAAGGACATCTCGCTCTACATCAACTCGCCCGGCGGCGAGGTGTACTCGGGCCTCGCGATCCTCGACACCATGAACTTCATCAAGCCCGACGTCTCGACCATCTGCGTGGGCATGGCGGCTTCCATGGCCGCGGTGCTGCTCGCGTGCGGCGCGCGCGGCAAGCGCTTCTGCCTGCCGAACTCCATGGTGATGATCCACCAGCCGAGCGGCGGCGCCCAGGGCCAGCAGACCGAGATCGAGATCGTGGCGCAGGAGATCAAGGAGACGCGCCACAACCTCAACCGCATCCTCGCCGACGCGACCGGCCAGTCCATCAAGAAGGTCGAGCGCGACACCGAGCGCGACCACTACCTGCGCGCCGACGCCGCCCTGGAGTACGGCCTCGTCGACCGCATCATCGCGTCCCGCTCCGACGCTCAGAAGGGTGCTGAGTAATGGCCAGGGACACGCATACCATGCCGCCGCGGGGGCCGCACGACCCGAGCATGCCCGCCAACCCCATCCGCTGCTCGTTCTGCGGCAAGGAGCAGGGGCAGGTCCGCAAGCTCGTGAAGGGCCCCACCAACACCTACATCTGCGATGAGTGCGTGGCCGCCTGCGTCGAGATCCTCGAGGAGTCGCTCGCGAGCGACTTCATGGCCGAGCACCCCGACTTCGATCCCGGCCTGTACGGCGACCTGCGCCACGCGTTCGCCGCGGACGCCGAGGAGGCGGAGGCCGTCGAGGAGGAGCCCGAGCAGAAGCAGGTCATCAGCCGCGTGCCCACGCCGCACGAGATTTACGACGAGCTCTCCCAGTACGTGATGGGGCAGGAAGATGCCAAGCGCGCCATGTCCGTCGCCGTCTACAACCACTACCGCCGCGTGCTCGAGGGCGGTGCCGCCGAGGGCGCGCGCGACGAGAGCGACGGCATGACGCCCCTGGAGCCGCTCGGCAAGCACTCCGCGCCTGCGGACGACCTCTCGGCTGTGGAACTCGCGAAGTCGAACATCCTCTTGCTCGGGCCCACCGGCACGGGCAAGACGCTCCTCGCGCAGACGCTCGCCCGCATCCTCGAGGTGCCGTTCGCCATCGCGGACGCCACGGCCTTGACCGAGGCGGGCTACGTGGGCGAGGACGTGGAGAACATCCTGCTCAAGCTCATCACCGCGGCGGACGGCGACATCTCCCGCGCCGAGGTGGGCATCATCTACATCGACGAGATCGACAAGATCGCGCGCAAGGCGGAGAACCTCTCCATCACGCGCGACGTCTCCGGCGAGGGCGTGCAGCAGGCGCTGCTCAAGATCCTCGAGGGCACCGTCGCGAGCGTGCCGCCCCAGGGCGGCCGCAAGCACCCCCAGCAGGAGCTGCTGCAGATCGACACCACGAACATCCTGTTCATCTGCGGCGGCGCGTTCGTGGGCCTCGACAAGATCGTGGCCGACCGCGTGGGCAACAAGGGCATCGGCTTCAACTCCGAGATTGCCGGCCCCAGCTCCACCGACGAGAACGACCTGCTGCGCCAGGTGCTGCCGCAGGACCTGAACGCCTTCGGCATGATCCCCGAGTTCATCGGCCGCACGCCCGTCATCACCGAGACGCGCGCGCTCGACGAGGACGACCTCGTGCGGATCCTCACCGAGCCCCGCAACGCCATCGTGAAGCAGTATCGCCGCATGTTCCAGCTCGAGGGCGTGGACCTCGAGTTCGAGCCCGAGGCCCTGCGCGAGGTGGCCCGCATGGCGCTCGCCCGCAAGACCGGCGCGCGCGGCCTGCGCTCCATCTGCGAGGACGTGCTCCAGCAGACGATGTTCGACCTGCCGAGCGAGCAGGGCGTGGCGAAGGTCGTCGTCACCGCCGCGGCCGTCCGCGGCGAGGAGCAGCCGCTCCGCGTGGCCGCCTAACCCCACCTGATAAAATGGTGTCAGTCACCTTTTTATCACGTCCAGATCACCAAGGAAGGGATTGACCTCCATGGAAGAGATGCCGAAGACCTACGATCCGCAGGAGACGGAGCCCAAGATCTTGGCGAAGTGGCTCGGCGGCGGGTACTACCGTCGCAGCCCCGAGCGCCGTCCGGGCGCGGGCGACTGCACGATCGTCATTCCGCCGCCGAACGTGACCGGCAAGCTCCACATGGGGCACGCCCTCGACGACTCCATCCAGGATGCCATCGTGCGCTGCGCGCGCATGCGCGGCAAGTCCACGCGCTGGATCTTCGGCACCGACCACGCCGGCATCGCCACGCAGACGAAGGTCGATAAGAAGCTGAAGGCCGAGGGCGTGAGCCGCCTCGAGCTGGGGCGCGAGAAGTTCATCGACGCCTGCTGGGACTGGACGCACGAGTACGGCGGCATCATCCAGCAGCAGATCCGCCGCATGGGCTGCTCCATCGACTTCGAGGACGAGCGCTTCACCATGGACCCGGAGTACGCCCACGCCGTGCGCCGCGTGTTCTGCGACTGGTACCACGACGGCCTCATCTACCGCGGCAAGCGCATCGTGAACTGGTGCCCGAGCTGCACGACCGCCATCTCGGACGACGAGGCGGAGTACAAGGATGAGCACGGCCACCTGTGGTACCTGCGCTACCCGCTCACCGAGCCCGTGGATGGCCAGGAGTACATCGTCGTGGCCACGACGCGCCCCGAGACCATGCTCGGCGACACGGGCGTGGCCGTGAGCCCGAAGGACCCGGAGAAGGCGGCGTTCGTCGGCAAGACCGTGAAGCTGCCCATCGTCGACCGCGAGATCCCCATCTTCTCCGACTACCACGTGGACGCGGGCTTCGGCACCGGCTTCGTGAAGGTCACGCCCGCCCACGACCCGAACGACTACGCCATGGGCCAGGCGCACGACCTGCCGCAGATCAACATCTTCGACGAGCACGCCGTCGTGGTCGACGGCTACGGCGCGTTCTCCGGCATGACGCGCGACGAGTGCCGCGAGGCCGTCGTCGCCTGGTTCGAGGAGCACGGCCTGCTCGACCACATCGAGGAGCACGACCACTCCGTCATGCACTGCTACCGCTGCGACACCACGCTCGAGCCCTGGCTCTCCGAGCAGTGGTTCGTGGCCGTGGACAAGCTCAAGGGGCCGGCCATCGAGGCGGTGACCTCGGGCAAGGTGCGCTTCAACGCCGATCGTTGGAAGCAGAGCTACCTCACGTGGATGGAGAACCTCAAGGACTGGTGCATCTCGCGCCAGCTGTGGTGGGGCCACCGCATCCCGGTCTTCTACTGCGAGGACTGCGGCTGGGAGGACGCCCTCATGGAGGACACCGACGTGTGCCCGAAGTGCGGCGGCCACCATGTGCACCAGGACGAGAACGTGCTCGACACCTGGTTCAGCTCGCAGCTGTGGACGTTCGCCACGCAGGGCTGGCCGGAGCACCCCGAGCGCCTCGAGGGGCACCATCCCACCACGGCGCTCGTCACCGCGCGCGACATCATCGCGCTCTGGGTGGCGCGCATGATCATGAGCTCGCTCTACTTCCTGGACGAGGTGCCGTTCCACGACGTCGTGATCTACCCCACGGTGCTCGCCAAGGACGGCAGCCGCATGTCCAAGAGCAAGGGCAACGGCGTCGACCCCATGGACCTCATGGACATGTACGGCGCGGACGCCATGCGCTTCAACCTGCTCTCGCTCTTCACCGCGAACCAGGACGTGCGCTTCGACGCCGACTTCGACAAGGACAAGCGCTTCATCGGCTCCGCCCGCACCGAGCAGGCGAAGGCCTTCATCACGAAGATCTGGAACGCGAGCCGCTTTTTGCTCATGAACATGGAGGGCTACACGCCTGGCGCGCCGTGCGCGGAGACGCCGGCCGACGCCTGGATGCTCTCCCGCCTGGCCAAGACCGTGACCGCGGTGACCGAGGGTATCGAGCACTACGCGTTCGGCGATGTGGCGCGCACCGTCCAGAGCTTCTTCTGGAACGAGGTGTGCGACTGGTACATCGAGGTCACGAAGACGCGGCTGAACGGCCTGGGCGAGGACGGTGCGGCCGAGCGCCTGCAGGCGCAGCGCAACCTCATCTTCGTCCTCGACACGAGTCTGCGCCTCATGCACCCGCTCATGCCGTTCGCGACCGAGGCCATCTGGGACGCCATGCCGGTGAGCTGGCTCGACATCGACCCCGAGACGGGGGAGGGCGAGAAGGCCGCCGCGCTCATGGTGGCCGAGTGGCCGGAGCCCGAGCGCTTCGCCGCCTACATCGACGACGCGGGCGAGCACGCCTTCGAGCTCGCGCGCGCCGTGGTGACGGACGTGCGCTCGACGCGCGCCCGCTACCGCATCAGCCCCAAGGAGCAGCTCGACGTGACCATCCGCGCGACGTCGCAGGAGGTCGCCGATGCCATCGATGGCATGGGGGCGTTTATCTGCATGTTCGCGCGCGTGGGGCAGCTCGGCATCACGACCGACGAGATCGCCGAGAAGCCCGCGGGCTCGATCGTGCTCACCGGCCCCGATTTCGACGCCTACGTGTTCGTGGGCGACCTTGTGGACTTCGCGGCCGAGCGCGCGCGCATCGAGAAGACCATCGCAAAGGCCGAGAAGGAGCTTGCCGGCGTGCGCAAGACCCTTGCGAACGAGGGCTTTATCGCCAAGGCCGCGCCCGATGTCGTGGCCAAGAAGCGCGAGCGCGCGGAGGAGCTCGAGGCGCAGCTCGAGGCGCTCGCCGCCCAGCTCGCCGACTTCGCCTAGCTGTTGTGTGCCAATAGGTTGTTTACGCCGACGATGCGCGACATGGGCGGCAGGCCCCCGCACGCGCTGTGCGGACGGTCCCAATTGTAGCGCTCGATGAAGGCGGGCAGGGCCTCGGCCCTGCCCGCCTCGCTGTCCCACGCCCTGCCGTACTGCCACTCCTGCGCGAGCGTCCGGTTCATCCGCTCGACCTTGCCGTTCTGCCAGGGGCTGTAGGGGCGCGTGCAGGGGTGGCGGACCCCCTCGGACGCCAGGAGCGCGTTGAACTCGCGGCTGTGGTACCCCGGGCCGTTGTCGGTCATCACGCGCTCGACCGCGACCCCGAGCCCCGCGAAGAAGGCGAGGCAGCGGGACATGAACGCCGAGCAGGTGCCCTTCCGCTCGT